>DASUPZ010000277.1:0-4751 GCA_036280855.1 Pyrinomonadaceae bacterium
ACAGGCGGCGGCCATCGCAGGGCCGCCACCAGTCGGGTTAACTACTTACTTGCTATAAAGTTCAACAATCAACTGTTCGTTGATCAGGCGATCGATGTCATCACGCACCGGCAGACTTACGATACGCGCAGACATATCGCCACCGTCGGCAGAAATCCACGACGGGCGTCCACGGCCAGACGCGGTTTGCCACGCACCTTCAATGTGAGCGTTCTTCCTGCTCGGCTCTTTCACACTGACGATGTCGCCCGGCTTCACTTGATAAGAGGGGATATCTACCTTGCGCTCGTTTACGAGAATGTGCCCGTGATTGACCAGTTGCCGTGCCTGCCGGCGTGAGGTCGAAAAACCAGCGCGATAGACCGCGTTGTCGAGTCGACGCTCCAGCAGAAACAGAAGGTTTTCGCCGGTGATTCCCTTCATGCGGGCAGCGCGTTCGAAGTAATTTCGAAACTGCCCTTCGAGGATGAAGTAGATGCGTTTGACCTTCTGCTTTTCTCGCAACTGCTGGCCATAACCGACCAGCGCCTTGCCGCGACGCAGGGAATTTCCGTGCTGTCCCGGCGGTTGCGTACCACGTTTCTCAATCGGGCAAGCGGGTTTGTAACAACGATCGCCCTTCAAAAACAATTTCGCGCCTTCGCGACGGCAAAGGCGACACACTGCTTCTCTATACCTAGCCAATTATTGCCTCCGGTCTTATTTGCCTCCGGCTAATTGCGAGCCGGAAAAGTTTACAGGCTGCACTCGGCAGACCCTTCATCCTTTGGTTGACTTTCGAAATAGGTCCTATAGGACTTATAAGACCTATCCGACCTATTCTGATCGATTAAACTCTGCGCCGCTTCGGCGGACGGCAGCCGTTGTGCGGGATCGGCGTCGTATCGCGAATCGTCATCACGCGGATGCCGGCGTTCGCGATCGCCCTGATGGCCGACTCACGGCCACCGCCTGGTCCCTTCACACGTACTTCACACTGGTGCATTCCCGCTTCGTGCGCTTTCTTCGCTGCTTCATAAGCCGCCTGCTGCGCGGCGAACGGCGTTCCCTTGCGCGAACCACGAAAACCACGCGCGCCGGCCGATGACTGCGCGATCAGGTTTCCCTCGAGGTCCGTGATCGAGATCATCGTGTTATTGAACGACGCCGCGATGTGCACGATGCCGCTGGGAATGTTCTTCTTCTCTTTCTTACGAAAGACCTTTTTCTTGCCGCCTGCTTTAGCCATAAAAGTTCTTAGTCTCGAATTTCACGTTCAGAGTTCGGCCTTCAGGCTGCTCTTTCGAGTAACAAGCTAAAGCTTGAACTCTGAACAGCAACCTTACTTCTTGCCTGGCGCCTTCTTCTTCGCAATCGTGGCGCGTCGCGGACCTTTACGCGTGCGAGCGTTGGTATGCGTTCGCTGCCCACGCACCGGAAGCGAGCGACGATGCCGTAAGCCGCGATAACATCCGATGTCCATCAATCGCTTGATGTCCATCTGGACGCGCTTGCGCAGATCGCCTTCGATCTCTCCCTGCGTTTCCAGAATCCCACGGATCCGGCTCAACTCATCTTCACTCAGATCTCGCACCCGAGTGTCGACGTTGACGCCTGCTTCCTTGAGCACCGAACTCGATCGCGAGCGGCCAATGCCGTAAATGTAAGTCAAACCGATCTCGGCTCGCTTGTTGGGCGGTAGGTCTACACCTGCTACACGTGCCATTGTATTTCTCGTCTATCCTTGTCGCTGTTTATGTTTTGGATTCACGCAGATCACTCGCACCACGCCCTTGCGATGGATGACCTTGCACTTGTCGCACATCTTCTTTACTGACGCACGGACTTTCATGACGCTAACCTCTGTCTTTCCGGTTCTACTTGTACCGGTATGTAATTCGACCTCGATTGAGATCGTATGGCGAAAGCTCTACCAACACCCTGTCACCGGGAAGAATGCGAATAAAATGCTTGCGCATCTTTCCCGAAATGTGCGCAAGCACCTGATGCTGGCTGTCTTCCAACTCAACCCGAAACATAGCGTTAGGCAAAGTCTCCAGCACCTTTGCCATGACTTCTATAGCCTCTTCCTTCGCCATATCCTTCAGATTGGAGTTTTGACGCTGCCGACAAACTGCGAATAATAGCACGCGGTTTCACGCTTTGCCAAGCTGAGGCTGGTTGAAGTTAGCGGCAGATTTACGCGGATAAACGCAGATCCGCGTTTATCCGCGTAAATCTGCGGCTAAACTCCTACCGATTCAAAGGGCGCCTTTGAGGAAACCCGCGTCAACACCTCGGGACCTTCGTCGGTGATGGCGATGGTGTGCTCGACGTGGGCGCTGGGCTTGCCGTCGACTGTCACGACCGTCCAGCCGTCAGCCAAAACCTTCGTGTGGTGCGTTCCCTGGTTGACCATTGGCTCGATCGCGAAAACGTAACCACTCTTGATCTTCGGCCCGAGCCCCGGCCGGCCATAGTTCGGAATCTGCGGGTCTTCGTGCATGCGCCGCCCGATGCCATGGCCCACATAATCACGGACCACGGAATATCCATTTGCCTCCGCATGCTCCTGGACCGCCCAGCCGATGTCGCCCAGATGGTTTCCGGGACGGCACTTCTCGATCGCACGCTCGAGACTCTCTTCAGTGACGCGGATCAGCCGCAGCTTTTCCTCGTCAACTTTACCGACTGGAACTGTCGTCGCCGTGTCGCCAACAAAACCTTCGAGCGTCACGCCGCAGTCGATCGAGAAAATGTCACCTTCCTTCAGAACATAGTCTGAAGGAAACCCGTGAACGATCTGCTCGTTGACTGAAGCACAGATCGAATACGGAAAACCGTTGTAGCCCTTGAAGGTCGGTAACGCGCCCGCGTCGCGGATCATTTTCTCAGCCTCACGGTCGATTTCGATCGTGGTAATGCCCGGCTTCACGAGACTGCGAAGGTGCTGCAACACGAGTCCGACCAGGCGGCCGGAAGCACGCATCTTCTCCAGTTCTCGTTTTGACTTTCCGATAATCATCTTTAAATCAGCCGCGGATTTTCGCAGATTTACGCGAATAAGATTTTCTCATTTGCGTCAATCCGCGTTTATCTGCGGCAATAACTTCTGATAAATTTCCTCAGCCTTACCCGTCCCATCAACCGTCCGCAACAGCCCCGCGCGCTTGTAATAATCAATCAACGGCCGTGTCTGACTTTCATAGGTCGCAAGCCGCGCTTTCACCGTCTCCGCGTTGTCATCAGCACGATGAACGAGCTCAGCTTCCGGATGCAAGTCGCAAACGTTGTCGTTGCGCGGCGGCTTGAAATAGATGTTGTAAATCTCTCCGCACACCGGACAGTTTCGACGACCCGTCATGCGTTTTTCAAGTATGTCAAAGGGCACATCAATCAGTACCGCAATGATACTGTTTCCCTGCTCCGCTGCCAGTTCCTTCAAGCTCTCGGCCTGCGCCGGCGTGCGTGGAAACCCGTCGAGAATATAACCGTCGCGACAATCGTCCTGAGCAGTGCGTTCCCTGACCACCCGGATTGTCAACTCATCGGGAACCAGTTGTCCCCGTCCCATTATGTCCCTGACTTCCTGTGCGAGGGAAGTTTGCGCAGTCTTCAGCGCACGAAAGATATCGCCAGTCGAGATCTGCGGCAAATGCAAACGCTCTTGAAGCAACCGGGCCTGCGTACCTTTCCCGGCACCAGGCGCGCCCATGAGTACGATGATCTGCGACATAGTCAAACCACAAGTTCAGAGTTCAACCTTTAGGTTGTCTTTTAAAAGGCAAGCTAAAGCTTGAACTCTGAACACTGCTGCCCGGCGTGTCTTTATGGTTCCTTTCTTAGACTAGGCGCGGCGCCCACGCAGACGGCCTCCGCCACCGAGGAAACCTTCATAGTTGCGCATGACCAGTTGCGCTTCGATTTGCGCGACTGTGTCCATGGCCACGCCGACGAGAATCAACAGCGAGGTTCCACCGAAGTAAAACTGGTAGTTCATACCGGTCAGAATCCATGAGAGACCCGGGACAGTTGAGATATACGTTTCGAGCCACGCGCCGATCAGAGGCAATCTCCCAAACTTGAATCCGCTCAACATAAACTGCGGCACAAACGCTACGAACGCGAGGTAAACGGCGCCGACTGTCGTCAACCGGGTCAGGATGGTGTTGAGATATTCAGCCGTTGCCCTGCCGGGACGAATGCCTGGCATGAACCCGCCGTGTTTCCGCAGGTTGTCAGCCACTTCTTCGACGTTGAAAACGATCGAAACATAAAAGAACGTGAAGAAGAGAATCAGCGACAGGAAGATCAACTCGTAATATGGATCGCTCGGATGAAACGTCTGGAAGAAAGTCCAGATCTTGCCCCACCACGTGTTTGGATTGGCCGGATCGGGCGGAAGCGCGGCAAAGATACTCTGCGGCATCGACAATACAGACGAAGCGAAGATCACGGGGATCACGCCGCCCATGTTGATTTTCAGGGGCATTGTCGTCTGCTGGCCACCTACGACCTGCCGACCAACGTGACGTTTCGCGTAACTCACCGGAATCTTCCGGCGCGCCGCTTCGACAAACACGATGAACGCGATGATTGCGACCATCGCCACCAGCATCACGATCACGCCAAGCGTTTCCATCGTGTCGCCGCCGCGCACACGCTCGAACACCTGCTGCGCGCCGTTTGGCAAACCGATGACGATACCGGCGAAGATCAACAACGAGATTCCATTGCCGACGCCACGCTCAGTGATCTGCTCGCCGAGCCAC
>DASUPZ010000278.1:0-8972 GCA_036280855.1 Pyrinomonadaceae bacterium
CAAGAACTAAGGCAATGCCGCCGTGTTTTGGGGAGATGCGTTCGAGGATCTTGTCGAGCGGCGTGAAATCGTAGGTTCGATCCGCGGAGATCGTAGGGGTCGGAGCGGGTGTATCCGCGGGCCGCGGGCGGTCGCAAGCGCATAGGAATGCGAAGAAAAATATTAGCCACGGATTTACTCGGAAGGACACGGATTAAGACTACAGATATTGCCGAACCAAATCGGACCAGCGGTTCTGGGATTTGAGTATCAGTTCGACGACTTCGCGGATGGCGCCGCGTCCGCCAGGGGCACTGGTGATGTAATGAGCGTGCTCGCGTGTCTCGAGCGCTGCGTCCGCAACAGCCACGCCGAGACCTGATTGAAGCATCAAGGGAATGTCATTTAAATCGTCGCCGACGAACGCCACTTCCGCATTCGTCAAACCCGCCTGGTCCAACGTCTCGGCAAACGCTTCGAGCTTATTCTCACAACCCTGGCAGATGAACGACATGCCAAGCCCACGGGCGCGGCGCTCTACGGCCATCGACGTGCGCCCGGAAATTATGCCCGACTGCAGGCCTGCACGATGCAACAACTCAATTCCAAGTCCATCACGCGTGTGAAAACCCTTTTGCTCTTCGCCGTTTTCGAAGAGCCAGATGCGGCCGTCGGTGAGTACGCCGTCGCAATCCATCAACAGCAGTTTCACACGCGCTGCACGTTGTTCGATCTCTGAAGACGTCATTTCACTTCGAAGAGCTCGATGCCCGAGAGTTTCCAGCCAGCCGGTGTTCGCGCCAGCATCAGAACGGCCGTGCCCGAACCCACGGTTCCGAGTTTGTTTGCACGAATGTGCACATCGGCGGCGATGAGATTTGCATTGAGCTGCTCCGTGCGAATCACTTTCGTCTCCCACGTTTCGGTGCCGATGCTTGCGTTGATAAACCGGGTAAGTTCGCCGGAAACGATCCTCGATTCCAGCTCAGCCTTCTTGTTGCTCACCACTGCCTGCGAAAGTTGCGTGATGAACGTCTGCGCACTCTGATCGATCGGCGGCGCCGTGTTCGCCGCAGCTTCGGCACGAATACGCGCCGCGCGTGCAGCCAACGACGAGGGATAGTCACGACTCGCGATCACCGCATCGTTAAAATGCTTAACAGCCTCGGCTGCCTGGTTCCGCTTCATCGCGATTTCACCGAGTCCGATGTTGGCCCACGCAAGCGTTGCCGCAAACGGGAGTGGTTCCTGTAGCGCCGCACGAAAAAGTTTTTCGGCTTCGTCTACTCTGTTCTGTCCCAGCAAGGCCCGCGCGAGAATGATCTGCGCTTCCTGAAAACGTGGCGCCGTTGCGAGCATCGCGCGCGCCGTCGCCTCGGTCTTCACAAAATCCTGAGCGCCCAGGTGCAACGACGCTTCGTTCAACGCCTGCGAAAGATCCTTGGCACGCGGAACAGCATCGTTGCCGTAGTCGAGCTGCGGATAAAGCTTGTCAGGATCGACTTCCACACGAACGATCTTCGCCGGAGTTTTGAAAACAACTTCACCGAAACTCTTCGCGGGCACCATTGCTTCCGAGAACACTTGCTCGCCGCGGTCCGTAGTTGCCGCCACACTAACCGTCACATCGATAGAACCGAGGTTGCGGAGCGCTGAAACCCAATCCGCCCCGCGCTGCTGCGGCAAGCCGACCATCAGATCAGTATCGATGATCTCGTCGAGCTGCTGGCCCAGCAACGCTTTGATGCTCTCGCCTCCCTGCGCAACGAGGGTTTGGCGAACGCCCGCGAGCGTCAGTCCATTCGCATCGCTCTTTGCCGCCTGCACCGCTGTGCGCAAAAAACTCATGAACGGTTCGGTACCGAGACGACGCTCGAGGAGCCGCCAGAACATCGCACCTCGATTCGGAACAGATGCGTAGTAAGTGCTGTCGGCCTGGCTCATGCGCGCGAGGGGACCATCGCGTTGCGCAACTGTCGCGTAAGCAAGTCGCTGGCGATACAACTCCGATTTCACTGCTTCGGGTCCATATTGCTTTTCCAGAAACTCCGTTGCGAGAAAACGCACGAGACCTTCACGCAAAACGCCGCCGCCCTCGCCACGAATCGGCGCCTGTCCTCCCAGCCACAATCTCGCCACCGTTTCCGACACAGACAACGCCGTGGCGGCATCGATTTTTGGCATGCGCAACGTGTCGGCATCTATGAGCACGGTCCCACCATCGCTGAAGCCCGCACCGCGTCGAACAGAAACCAATCGCACGGGTACGTCAGGAGCTGGTCCAAGCGCCGTTGCATAAAATGCGCGTGCGGCTCCGGCAAATGCGATGAGCGCCTCGGCTCGTTTGCGCTCTTCTGCGCCCGCTCCCTTCTCCAGCAAAATGACGACACCTTTGGCGTCTGCAGCGCCTTCGACTTTGTCCCAGTCACCCTGGATAAGAAATGGCTGCCCGTGCAACGTCTGCTCAAACGAAACACCCGATGGTCCAGCTTTCTCCACGCCCGAAGAGATTACGTTTGGAAGATTGACGCTCAAACGAAACGGCGCGGTGTCGGCGCCACGCACAGAAAGCGGTGTGTTCGGCATCGGATACCAGAATGCGAGTGGCAGAAACTGCGTGCCTATCGGGCTAATCGCAGTTAGTCCGGTATTACTTTCAACCGGCAGAACGTACGTCACGGCCGCGGTCACCGCTCCATTCGGCGCGACCGGAGCGGGCAGCGAGATCTCTACGCGTTGAAGATCGCCCTTCGGCTCCGGAGCCTGCCTGTAATTTGCAGTGGCGCCACCTACCGTGATGGACTTCACGCTCGCTTTTGCATTTAGACGTACCGTGAGTGTGCGACCTGGTCCACTTCCGACATTCGTCGCATTGATCGTCGCGACCGCGTTCAATGCGCGTTCGGTCTGCTGAACGTTTGCGGAAATGTCGAATAGGGTGACTTGCCAGATGACGGTCGCAGTTGCTTGTGCGCTGACCTGCGTGAGAAGACACAGGCTAAGCGTCAAAATAAGAAGTATTCTCATGATTTCGGATAATAGTGTATCAGGCACGCGCGTCGCCGCGGACCAGCTCGTGAATATCGCGGAGCATGAACAGCAGCGGCTCGAGACGATTCAGCGGCAATGCATTCGGCCCGTCTGAAAGCGCCTTCTCCGGGCAGTCGTGCACTTCCATGAAAACCGCGTCTACTCCACACGCAACGCCGGCACGCGCAAGCGGTTCGATGTATTCCGATTGTCCGCCAGTTGCATGACCAAGACCGCCGGGCAGTTGCAACGAGTGGGTCACGTCAAAAACTACCGGCACGCCAAACTCGCGCATGATCGGAAACGAGCGCATGTCGACCACGAGATTGTTGTAGCCAAAACTTGCTCCACGTTCCGTCAGCAACAACTTTTCACAACCGGCTTCACGTGCTTTGTCGACTATATTTCGCGCGTCCTGCGGCGCCAGGAACTGACCTTTCTTCACGTTCACTGCCTTGCCGGACCTCGCGGCAGCAACAATCAAATCCGTTTGCCGCGAGAGAAAGGCAGGAATCTGTAGCACGTCAACAACTTCTGCGACTGGCTCAACCTGCGAGACCTCGTGCACGTCGGTCAACACCGGAACGTCGAGTTCTTTCCTGATGTGTTGCAGCACTTCGAGCCCGGCTTCCATTCCGTGGCCGCGGAAACTCTTGATCGACGAACGGTTCGCTTTATCGAATGACGCTTTGAAAACGAAATCGACGCCCACGTGCGCCGCGCGATCGCGGCACTCGCGCGCCATCATCATCGCGTGCTCCGGCGATTCGACCACACAGGGACCAGCGATAATCGTCAGCCGCCCGTCTCCGAAAGTCGCTTTGCCGACGGAAAAAGATTTAGTCATTAGCCACAAAGAAGCACAAAAAGCACAAACAAATCAGCCGCGAAGAGGCCAAAAAGCACAAGTGATTGGGCTCGCAAAGCATCATAAATGAATTTTCTGGTTTGCGCTTTTTGTGCCTCTTTGTGGCTCAATCGCCGAGTATACGCTTGACCTTGTCGAGAAATGAACTGGGCTTGGATGGTTCTTCAAGTCCCTCATCCGCTTTCGCGGGCTTTGTGCCCAGGACTTTGATCTCATTCGATCCCGAACTCTGCGCTTTCTTCTCGCGGAGCCGCGAAAGATCGACGACCAATCGTCCTGACGGCGATTCAACACCCGAGTCACGCAACACCTCCATGTTAGGCGCACTCTCAATCGCATGATTTTCGAGTCCAAGCCGCTCCGCGGTGTCGAGTAATTCGCGTCGAAACTTGCCGGCATCGGCGGGCCTGTCCGCGGGCTGTTTTTCGAGCGCATGCAACACGACGCGCTCAATGTCCTCCGGGATCGCGGCCACGATCTCGCGCGGCGGATGCGGCGCATCGTTCGTGTGCTTTTGCGCGAGCTCAGCCGGTGTCGATCCGGTGAAAGGCGCCATGCCCGTCAACATCTCGTAAAGGATCACGCCGAGACTGTAAACATCCGCAGCGGCAGTCAGCTCAGCACCGTTCGACTGTTCGGGCGCCATGTATCGCGGCGTTCCGATTACAGAACTGCTTTGGGCCAGGTTCGCTGCGTCCTCATCGTCATGATCATGGTGGTTCGAGGCGAGCTTTGCGATACCGAAGTCGAGAACTTTGACTGCCGCAGGTTGATCGGCGGATTGCGTGACAAGAATATTCGAGGGCTTCAGATCGCGGTGAATGATCCCCGCATCGTGTGCGGCTGCAACTGCATCCGACGCCTGCAACGCGATCGAGATCGCGCGTGCAGTTTCGATCGGCCCTTCACGACTGAGGATCTCACGAAGCGTTCGACCTTCGAGCAGTTCCATCACGATGTAAATACAGCCCTCGGATGTTTCTCCGAAGTCAGTGACCTTCAGCGCGTTTGGATGTCGTAAACGGACTGCGGTACGCGCTTCGTTCTGAAAGCGCACTCGCGCTGCTTCATCCTGGACCAACTGCGGGCGCAGGACTTTTATGGCAACTGGACGATCCATCTGCAGGTGTCGCGCACGATAGACCTCGCCCATGCCACCAGAACCGAGACGTTCCTCGATTTGGTATTTATCGTCGAGGGTGAGTCCAATGAATTGCATGATGAGGGAACAGGGCGTTTTGACAGGATGAATCCTGTCATTAATCGCCGCTGGTGGCGGTCAGTCGTTCATGCACCACCAGATCGACCTCTCCATTCTTCTCCATCGAGGTCTCGGAGTGCAAACGATTTTCGTGAGCTGCCCGGACAAATGCCGCAAAAAGCGGGTGAGCATTGAGGGGCTGCGATTTGTATTCAGGGTGAAACTGGCAACCGATGAACCACGGATGCACGTCGCGCGAGAGCTCGATCATCTCCACAAACTTGCCGTCAGGCGAGACACCGCTGAACACCAGTCCTTCCTGTTCCAACTTCGGCCGAAACTCCGGATTGAATTCGTAACGATGACGATGGCGTTCGCTGATCTCGTCGACGCCGCCATAAACTTCACGTACGAGTGAACCAGGCGCGAGCCGGCACGGCCATGCACCGAGTCGCATCGTTCCGCCCAACTCTTCAACACCAACAAGATCTCGCAACTTGAAGATCACGGGATTCGGCGTTTCGAGATCAAACTCAGTCGAGTCGGCATCCTTCAGTTCACAAACGTTGCGCGCATACTCGATACAAGCCGTCTGCATGCCCAGGCAAATTCCGAAGAACGGCGTGCGCGTTTTCCGCGCGTAAAAGATCGCGCGAATCATTCCCGCAATGCCACGTTTTCCGAACCCGCCGGGCACCAGGATCGCATCGAAGTCGCGAAGACGATCTTCATAGTCTTCCGCCATCAGCTCGTCTGACTCGATCCACTTCACATTAACGCGAACATTGTTTGCCACGCCGCCGTGCGTTAAGGCTTCGCGTAACGACTTGTATGAATCTTCAAGCTCGACGTACTTGCCGACGATAGCGATTGACGCTTCACCGGCGGAAGGCTCGCGAATAGTCCCCACGAGCTTACGCCACTCAGCGAGATCCGCTTGCGGCGCCTGCGAGTAAAGTCCTAACTGGGAAACGATCAGATCGTCGAGTCCCTGTTCGTGAAATGCGAGTGGAACTTCGTAAATCGTATCGACGTCCTGCGCACTAATCACGGCCGACTCTTTCACGTTACAAAAGAGGGCGATCTTCGCGCGCAGGTCACGAGACAAAGGCTTTTCCGAGCGGCACAAAAGAATATCGGGGGCGATACCAATCTCGCGCAGATCGCGAACCGAGTGTTGCGTCGGTTTTGTTTTTAGTTCACCTGCGGCAGCGATGTACGGCACGAGCGTGACGTGAATGAAGAGAGCCTGACCTGCGCCCTCCTCGTTTCCCATCTGGCGAATCGCTTCGAGAAACGGCAGCGACTCGATGTCGCCCACCGTGCCGCCGATCTCGACGATGATCACGTCGGGCTTGTCGTTATCGGCAACCTTGCGAACCGCATCTTTGATTTCGTTCGTTATGTGGGGAATGACCTGAATGGTCTTGCCGAGGTAATCGCCGCGGCGTTCTTTCTCGATGACTGAAAGATAAATGCGTCCGGTGGTCCAGTTGTTTGCTTGTGAGAGATGTGCGTGCGTGAAGCGTTCGTAGTGGCCGAGATCGAGATCTGTTTCGGCGCCGTCGTCGGTTACAAAAACTTCGCCGTGTTGAAACGGCGACATCGTTCCCGGATCGACGTTTATGTACGGGTCGAGTTTGATGAGCGCGACACGCAGGCCACGGCTTTCGAGCAGGCATCCGATCGAGGACGCCGCGAGGCCTTTGCCGAGACTGGAAACCACACCACCGGTAACGAAGATATATTTAGGCATCGAGTTCTCCGGGTTTTCCGTTGATTACCTTCTCTTCACTGCCACTGCCACTTCCAGCCTCCGAAGGTTCTCCGGATCCTTGTTCTCCGTCGTAACGTCCCTGGCGAAGATCTTCCTGCGCTTCGACCGCTTTCTGTAAAGATGGATCGAGTGCTTTTTGCAGGCTGACGAGACCAGCACCAAGCAGGCCGGGTCCTTCTTTCGCGCGCCGTTCGAATTCTTCAGTCGAGACGTTGTAAGGCTTACTTATTTGCGACAAGCCAAACAAACCGCAAAGAATCAGAAACCCGATAACAGCGAGTCCAATCCAATCGCTCATGCTACGAGTGCCCTCACTTTCTCGAGGTCTTCTAACGTATCAACCCCGGTTGAGGTTGCACAGGCCTGGACGACCTTGATCTTCACGCCATGGGCCAACGCTCGCAATTGTTCGAGTGCCTCGACTTGTTCGAGCCGTGATTGCGGCCACTTCGTAAACTGCAAAAGCACATCGCGACGGTAAACATATAAGCCGGTGTGCTTTCGGTATTCGTTTAGCAATGCGGGCTCGTTCTTGAATGTGGACCAAAGCGGCGACAAGTCGCCGCACTCCAAGGAGGCGCCTGCATCAGGGGGCGCGATTCGTTTCACAGCATCGCGTGGATATGGTATCGGGGAACGCGAAAAGTAAACAGCATTTTCGTCATCATCGACGACAACTTTTACCAGATCCGGATTGAGCAGATCGTCTACCGATTCGATTGGTTCCCACGTGGTAACGATTCCGGCGCCCTCTGGTTTTGAGATCTCTGCTGCCATCACGTCCACTGCTCGTTCGATCGTTTCCGGCGAGATCATCGGTTCATCGCCCTGCACGTTAACCACGATCTCCGCCTCAGGAATTCCGGCGATCACTTCAGCGATGCGATCGGTTCCACTGGTGTGCTCGGCTGCTGTCATAACGGCCTCGATGTTGCGTGATATCACAGCATCGATAATTTGTTGACTGTCAGTTGCGACGATCACGCGACTAACGTTCCGGGCGGCCTGAGCACGTTCCGCAACCCAGCAAACCATAGGCTTTCCTGCAATTTCGAGAAGAGCTTTTCCTGGTAAGCGGGTCGATGCGAAACGGGCTGGAATGAGGGCAACCGTGTTATTCACGGGATGACATATTAGCTTGCGGCAGCGACGACTGTCAACGAATTGCATGATATCCGTTCGTGCGCGTACCACTTGCGCACACGAACACGACTGCAAAGGAGGAAGCATGAATAAAGGTTTAACTTTTGGCGCCGGACTTGGTCTCGGAACCGGACTGATGTTTCTGCTCGATCCGGATCGAGGTAGACGCCGGCGTGCGCTCTTGCGCGACAAGGCTGTATGGGCTGCGAGAAAAACGGGCGATTGTCTCGAAGTCACCGGGCGCGATCTGCGAAATCGAACTCAGGGACTCGTAACTGATCTTCAGTCGCGCTTCTCTTCAGAGCCGGTGGATGATGCAGTGCTTGTCGATCGTGTGCGTTCAAAACTCGGGCGCGTGGTTTCGCATCCGGGGGCCATTCACGTTACAGCACAAAATGGAAACGTCACGTTGTCAGGTCCAGTGCTCAGTTCTGAAGTGCCTGAGCTACTTGTATGCGTAAATCGTATTCAGGGTGTGAACGAAGTCACTAACGAGCTCGAGCTGCACGATGAACCAGGCAATCACCCGGCGTTGCAGGGAGGCCGTTTGCGCGAAGGTGGTCGCTTAGAGTTCTTTCAGGAAAACTGGTCGCCGGCAGCACGGCTAGTCGCGGGCGCGGCAGGTGCTTCACTTGCGGCTTACGCTGGAGTACGGCGCGATGCACTCGGAGCCGGACTCGGCGCCGCCGGTCTGCTGTTATTGACACGCGGAATAACGAACACCGGGTTCACGAACCTGGCTGGACACTGAGGAGAACAAAGATGGAAGCACCAAAACGCGGAAAACAATCTGACGCTCAAAAACTTGACGACGCGCGCGAGGGTTACAACCGGACGCCGGCTAGCCAACCCGTCGCGGGCGCGTTCGGCGATCACAAGCCGGATAAAGAATCGGATCAGGATCTTTCGCTGAAGAAACATACCCGCAAAGAAGACAAGTGACAGGATGGCAGGATTTACAGGATTCAATATCC
>DASUPZ010000279.1:0-12162 GCA_036280855.1 Pyrinomonadaceae bacterium
AAAACAGCAACAGGTCGACGGACGCTTGAGCGGCGCCAGCTACTCATACGAGTTCGTTAAACGCGGTGTCGTGATGGCTGGGCGAGTCTATTACCTGCAAGCAAACGACGGCGTCATTTACAGAATCCAGTTCACTGGCCCGCAGAACAGGATGTGGGAACTCCGCGAACAAATGGACTCAATCGCGCGAAGCTTTCGGCCGGAATGGTCGTGATGGTGTTCACCCGCACGGTGCGTAGTTATCCGCACCACCACCTAAAAATTTCGCAGCGGTTTTCTTCAAATACCGAAGTTCTGCGGCTTTTCCCTCGGGAATGTGGTTTGCACTACGTGCGGGCTGAGGATTTATATTAGGGAGAAAAATGCCATGATTAGTTCAGAAATGACCGTGAGGGAAGTTGCCGCGCTACTACCGGAATCAACCAGACTCTTCGAAACACTGAAGATCGACTACTGCTGCGGCGGCAATCGCCCGTTGACACAGGCGTGCGCTACTGCCGGAGTGGAAGTCGATAACCTGATGGAACAGTTGACTGCTCTCGGGAAATCGGCAGCCAGTGATGGCGCTACCGTAGAGTTTCAGAAGCTCTCACTCACCGACCTCATTACTCACATCGTCGATACGCATCACGTATTCACCAAATCGGAAATGGACAGAATTCAAGCATTAGCCACGAAGGTGATCGGCGTGCATGGTACAAATCATCCCGAGTTACTCACGGTGGGCGAGCTGTTTCAACGGCTCTGCGCGGATCTTGCGCCGCACATGTTCAAAGAAGAACAGGTGCTTTTCCCGTACATCAAAGGGATGGAGCAGGCACGGACAAAGGGCCTTCCCGCGCCTTTCGCGCCGTTCGGCACCGTCAAGAATCCGATTCGCATGATGATGATGGAACACGATACTGCCGGCGACATACTGCGCAGGCTGCGCGCGGTGACGTCGGATTATCAAGTGCCGTCCGATGGATGCATCAGCTTCCAGACTCTCTACCAGGCATTAGAAGGCCTGGAAAAGGATCTGCACCAACACATTCATTTGGAAAACAACGTCTTGTTTCCAAAGGCTGCGGAGTTGGAAACGGCTGAGGCCCGGTGAGGAATGACACATGTCAGCGAGCAACTGATCGATGATCATGCTGCGCTCGATAAAGTACTAAAGCAACTTCAGGCTGCACTGCGAAGCAACGATCTCGAAGTTGCACACACAAAGCTCGATCTGTTTTGGGCGAGGCTTGCAGTGCACATTCGTGCGGAGCATCTGCACCTTTTCCCGGCGGTGTTGAGTAGTCGTGAAACAACAAACGCGTCTGCGCCTTCCCCCGACGAGGCGCAGATGGTCGTTTCAGAACTACGACGCGATCACGACTTCTTCATGCATGAGCTGGCGCGCGCTATAGAGATAACGCGTGAATTGCTAACTGCTGCAGAACGGTCGATTCGCGAAGAAGGACTGAACAATGTTAAGAACATTGTTCTTGAAGTTGAAAGACGATTGCTTAACCATAACGAGATAGAAGAGAATCAACTATATCGTTGGGCAACAACACTCTTGAATCCGGAGGAGCAGGCGACACTGGCAAACCAGGTAACGGCCGAACTCCGTAAGCACCCACAAAGATTTACACCGAGCACCTGGTTAGACGAGTAGAGCATGACTAGTTCGTCGAATCACCGAAAGCCCGTACTGCTGGCGTTAGCAGCTTCTTTCCTGCTGACAGTTCTAATCATCGTTGGCTCACGCAATCTCGAACATTACGACTCGGCGCTCTTTGGCTATACGGTCGCGAGCGTCGTCGCTTTTGGCGCCATCGTCTTTCGCTATGCCATCTGGCTGCAGCGACCGGCGACACGCGTCTACTGGCGTCGCGGCTGGAAACTCTATCTACAGCGCGAAAAATTTTTGCAGAACACAGCCGGTGCGGCCAAAACGTTAGCCACCAACCTTGTCGGTCAGCGCTTCATCTTCAAGCGCGGGTTCTCGCGGTGGGCCATGCACTTCCTGATCATGTGGGGCTGCGTTCTTTCAGCTCTCATAACTTTCCCACTCGTCTTTGGCTGGGTGCATTTCAAGCTTGAAGGCGACCTCGGATATCGAGCTTACGTGTTTGGCTTTCCGTTGAACGTAATGCACGGCCGGAGCCTCATCGCATGGGTTACATTTCATGCGCTCGACTTTACGGCCGTGATGGTCATAGCCGGCTGCGCGATTGCCATTCATCGTCGTTTGCGCGATCGAGGAGCGATCGCGCTGCAGCAGTTCACACTCGATTTTGTGCCTCATCTGCTCTTGATCGCTATTTCCGTCACCGGCCTCATGCTGACTGCTTCCAGTTTATGGCTGAACGGTTACATGTATCACTTCATTGCCTTAACGCATCAGGCAACGGTGATCATGACGCTTTTCTATTTACCCTTCGGAAAACTATTCCACGTCGTTCAACGGCCGGCGTCAATCGGGGTCGAGCTGTACCAGGAGCGCGCACGCGAGATGCCGCAAGCTAAATGCGCGCGCTGCAACACGGAATTCGTCGCACAACTCTGGCTTGATGATTTGAAGACTGTTGTTGACAAGCTCGGGTTTGACTATTCGATGCCCGACGGCAGAGCGCTGCAGGACTACTGTCCGCGATGTAAGCGAATCATGCGCGGTATTGCCTACGCGAACCTGCCACAAGCAACTGAGCCTGTTTTTCAAGGATCGCGAAATACATCCAATGAGCAAAGTTGAGAACCTCGATCAGATCATCGAAGCGTATGGGCCGCATCTACATGACGCGCCATACGGTGGGTGGCGTGCGGACCGCGTGATCGATCGTGTAGTGCCGACACACTGTCCCTATTGCGCTGTGCAATGCGGCATGAACCTGCTGGTCGAACAGAACCATGTTGTCGGTTTCGAGCCGCGCTACGACTTTCCGGTTAATGAAGGTCGTCTTTGTCCCAAGGGTGTAACCGCTTACTTACAGGTCCATCATCCGGATCGGTTGCTGTATCCACTCATCAAACGAAACGGGCGCTTCCAACGCGCCTCGTGGGATGAAGCACTCGATCTCGTTGTCAGTAAGTTCAAAGAGCTGCAAAGCGCTCACGGTAACGACTCGATCGGTATCTACTCAGGATCGTCTTTGACGACTGAGAAGACCTACCTGATGGGTAAGTTTGCGCGCGCGGGTCTCCGCACTCGTTACGTTGACTACAACGGCAGGCTCTGCATGGTTTCCGCGGCAGCTGGAAACAATAAAGCTTTCGGAATCGATCGCGCCGCAAATCCCTGGACCGACATACCGGAAGCTGAAGTGTTGCTGATTGCGGGATCGAACTGCGCCGAGACTTTTCCCGTGCTGAACAAGTTCCTTTGGCAGCAGCGCGACAACGGCGGGCGCTGGATCATCGTCGATCCGCGTGAAACGCCTACCGCGCGCCAGGGGGATCTTCATCTTCAGTTAAAGCCAGGCACTGACGTCGCCCTCGCTAACGGAATTCTTCATGTTCTGATCCAGGAAGAACTTATCGATCAGGCATTCATCGATGCACGAACAAACGACTGGCAAGCGCTGCGAGAGCTGGCGCTGCGCTACACGCCCGACGTTGCATCACAAATCAGCGGCGTGCCCGCGGAAAAGATCGTTGCAGCCGCTCGAATGTATGGCCGTGCGAAAACCGGCATGGTGATGCATGCGCGCGGCATCGAGCATCACACGAACGGCGTCAATAATGTTCTGTCATACATCAACCTTGTGTTAGCCACCGGCAAGATCGGCGCGCCCGGTCGTGGCTATGGAACGATCACGGGGCAGGGAAACGGCCAGGGTGGACGCGAGCACGGACAAAAGGCGGATCAACTTCCCGGCCAGCGTTTGATCACAAACCCTGCACATCGCAAACACGTTTGCGAGGTTTGGGATCTGCCCGAGGAAGAATTACCACAGGCCGGCGTTTCGGTTGTCGAGATGTTTGCGAAGATGCGCGAAGGCGAGATCCGGGGGTTGCTGTCCATCTGCAACAACGTGATGGTGAGCCTTCCTGATACTAACGAAGTGCGCCGTTCACTGGAAGGACTCGATTTTTATGTTTGCATCGACTTCTTCATGTCTGAAGGCGCGCGTTATGCCGATGTTGTACTACCCGGATCGGCGTGGAGCGAAGACGAAGGCGTCACCTGTAACAGCGAAGGCCGTGTCGTCAAAATAAACAAGGCTAATGACCCGCCCGGTGAAGCGCGTGTCGACTGGTGGATCATCCGGGAGATCGCGCGACGAATGGGACGAGAGAAGTATTTCAACTTCGACTCGCCGCTCGACATCTTTAATGAACTGCGACGAGCCTCTCGCGGCGGCAATGCCGATTACTATGGCATCACGTGGGAAAAGATCGAGCAGAACAACGGTATCTTCTGGCCCTGTCCCACTGAAGATCATCCCGGAACGCCACGGCTGTTTGAAGATCGGTTTTACCATGCCGACGGCAAGGCAAAGTTTCACGCGATCGAATACACGCCGCCAAAAGAAGTTCCTGACGAAGAATTCCCTTTAATACTGACGAGCGGTCGCGTTATCTATCAATATCTTTCCGGCAATCAAACGCGACGAATCGGTTTTCTCGTCGAGCAATGTCCCGAACCATACGTCGAAGTTCATCCTGAAACTGCGATGAGGCTCAAGATTATCGACGGCGAGCGTGTACGCGTCGTATCGCGGCGGGGTGAAGGAGTGTTTCCCGTGCTGGTTGTGCGCACGATTCGACCGGATACGATTTTCATACCGTATCACTGGGGTGAACAACTCGCGGTCAATCAACTCACGAATCCCGCGCTCGATCCGGTGTCGAAGATTCCGGAGTACAAAGCCTGCGCGGCGCGAATTGAAAAGATTCATTCCCGGCAATTACCGATCATGGGCCAGCAACGAAAAGGGGCCTCGTTGAGTGAGGTGAGAAAAGGCTAAATGGAAGAGACGATGTTCATCGATCCGCAGCGTTGCATTGGCTGCCGTGCCTGTGTCGCCGCGTGCCGCGAATGCGCTACACACAAAGGCTACTCGATGATCTTTGTCGATTACCTCGATCGCGCGGAGACAACGGCGACGATGCCGACTGTCTGTATGCATTGCAACGAGCCCACGTGTGCACTCGTGTGCCCGGCGGACGCAATCAAGGTTTCGGATGACGGCGTAGTGATGTCTGCGCTGAAGCCGCGCTGTCTCGATTGCCGGAACTGCGTCAATGCGTGCCCGTTTGGAGTGCCGAAGTACAACACGCAAATGCATCTTCAGATGAAATGCGACATGTGTTACGACCGTTCATCAGAAGGGCTGAAACCGATGTGCGCGAGCGTCTGTCCGACGGGCGCTATTTCGTTCGGAAAGTATGAACAGATCGTGCCGTTGAGACGGACCAAGCCAGTCAACGTCCACGTGTTTGGCAATCAAAAGGTTGAAACAAAGGTTTACTTGATGTTGCCGGCTGATGTGGACGAAGTGAACGTTGACGGTTGTGGAGTATTTGAAGGAATGCTCTCGAGGGCTGATTCGGAAACGACCGAATCCTGGATTGATACGCAAGTTGAACACTCAGATAAAGCGAACGAGTTCTAACGATGAGCAACAATCTTTCAGAAACGATCAGACGAGTAATTGACGACGAAAGGCGTTCTGACGAAAGCGACGTCCGAGCGGCGACCGCGCCTTATCAAGCGGAGTTTCCTTACGAGCGTGACGACGAAGCACAGGTGACTCGTCGTGAGTTTTGTAATTTCCTCGGTCTGACTTCGGCTGCGCTATTTCTGGGTGCGGGTGGGTTTGCGGCTAAAGCCGCGCTTGATGCGCGAAAGTCGGAATCGTTCGTCGCAGCACAGATAGTTGGCGCTGATGCCCTCGCTCCGAATAGTAGTTTGAACTTCAACTATCCGGCTGAACAGGATTCGGCAATTCTGATTAGAACCGCAAACGGTGAGTATCACGCGTACGGGCAGAAGTGCACGCACCTGGCGTGTCCCGTTTACTATTCACGCGACGATCACCGGCTGGAATGTCCCTGCCACGAAGGCGCCTTCGACGTTGCAACGGGCAACGTTTTGTATGGTCCACCGCCGCGCCCGCTTGACGCTATCGAGATCGAAGTGCGAGACGGACAGGTTTGGGCCATTGGTCGTAAGCCGTCAGGAGGCCAACATGCCATCTGACGCATCATCGAGTTCGAGGCCATCGGAGCGTCATCATGCTGCCGTCTGGCAGGCACGCCTGATCATGCTCGTCATGATCAATATCGCTCAACTTTGGATACTCGCTGCGACCGTCGATGCCGCCCTCGCGCGCCATTACTCCGTGCTTTTGCCACTCGTCATTTCGTCCGGTATTTGTTTTCTGATCACAGTCTCAATTCTTCGCTGGTGGCGCCCCGTCTCGCGACGGAAAACGAGCACCGGCTACATACGCTCTTCAGGAAACAAGCAATGAACCAGCTTCGCGCGAAAAGTCACTTTGAGTTTCTGGCGCGGCTTAGCCCGAATAGTCACTTTCCGGCGCGGCTTAGCCCGAAAGGTTACTTTCCGGCGCGGCTTAGCCCGAATAGTCACTTTGAGTTTCTGGTTACGGCTTCGCCGCCGGATGTGAGGCAGGGCTTTGCCCTGCCTTCAGACTACTAAATTTTGTATGGGGCTGTGCCCCCGGTTCGGGCCTTTGGCCCAAAATCCTTGGGGCCAAGCCCGAACCGAGGGCACAGCCCAAACTGAATTCAAAGATGTACCGGCGCGGCATAGCCGCGCCTCACATCAGTCGGTGAAGCCGCAGCGAAGAGCCTTGAAAGGACCCTTCGGGCAGAACGCGATGAAGCAATGAAGCAGAAGATCACCGGCTTTGAGAAGGATGAGGAAGACCACTGGCGCGCCATCCTGGAGTGTGGTCACCGGCAACATGTGCGACACAATCCGCCGTTGACTACACGCGACTGGGTCCTCACTCCGGAAGGTCGCGATTCTCGAATTGGGTTTGAACTCGAGTGCAAACGGTGCGAGGAAGAGCCCGATGTCTAATCCTCCGCACGGCAGGAACTTCATCTTACAGGCAGCGGCTGATCTGTTCCCCGGCTACTTCGCGCTCGTGATGGCGACGGGAATTATTTCCATCGCCTGTTTCCTGTTGGAAATGCAGACCACCGCGGACGTGCTGCTGGTAATCAATATCGTTGCCTATACGCTGCTTTGGGTATTGTTGTTGTTGAGACTGTTTTTCTTCTTCAAGCGCGTGACGGACGACCTCAATAATCACGTCCGAGGACCAGGTTTCTTCACTGTCGTCGCAGGAACGAGTGTGCTGGGCAGCCAATTACTTATTGTGAGCGGGCAATTTCGAATTGCCTCACTACTCTGGCTGCTGGGTCTACTGTTATGGGCCGTCATAATGTACAGCTTCTTTACTGCCATGACTGTTCGCGAGAATAAGCCATCGATCGAAGGAGGATTGAACGGCGGGTGGCTGCTTGCTGTTGTTGCTACCCAATCGATTTCCGTTTTAGGAACTTTGCTGGTGGAGCATTTTGCAGACTACCGCGAACCGACTCTCTTCTTTACACTTTGCATGTTCCTGCTCGGCTCGATGCTCTACATTCCTTTGATCACGCTCATCTTTTACCGCTTTACTTTTGTCAACATCACGACCACCTCGCTCACACCACCTTACTGGATAAACATGGGTGCCGTGGCGATCACTACGCTCGCCGGTGCGCGCCTGATCATTGCTGCGCCGCAGTGGACCACGCTCAACGAGTTCATGCCTTTCTTAAAAGGATTCACACTCTTCTTTTGGGCTGCTGGTACGTGGTGGATTCCGTTGCTGTTGATACTCGGGTTCTGGCGGCACGTCTATAAAAAGTTTCCTCTGAAATACGACCCTCAATACTGGGGAATGGTGTTTCCACTTGGGATGTACACCGTCTGCACGATCCAGCTTGCGCGCGCGATTAACTTTCCTTTGCTGCTTGTCATACCGCGTTACTTCATCTATCTCGCGCTGGCAGGCTGGCTGATCGCTTCTCTCGGCCTCTTCTCCTCATTGCTTGCGAAGAAGAGCGGCGCCACCGCCTGACTTCATCCGGTGAAAACACCTGCCATGCGCGCGTGATAACACCGTTTCGTCGTGTTCGAATCCGCCGTAAGTTAGTAAGGACGAACAAACGAAAGGGGTAATTAAATGAGGCGCAAAAACAGGATAAGAATACAGAGGCGGCGTGTTGGAAAGCTCTTTTGGCTATTTGCAGCGGCTGCAGTTGGTGCGTTGTTGTTGGCGGAACAAGCGGCTGCCCTCTACGTGCTTTCGACCCTCGCGATATGCGGAGTACTCGTTGTGGTGGCGTTTTCGAATTTGGAAGCCAGAGATGCGGAGATGCAAGCCGCAGCCATCAGAGAAGGCGTTGACGAAAGGAGTACAAACTCCAGGGACTTGAGTAGACGCAAGAGAAGAGTTGCGTAACGACTTCGCTCGCGCTCATGCATGTTTGAGCTCTTACTCACTTCCGATAATTTCGAAACGGCAACGTGGAGCACCGTTACGATCGCAATGCTCCCGGACCTCCGCTCTTATTACTTCGGACAGGAGTGTTTCCGCGAGCCTGCAAACTTCCGGATGCTCAGCAACAGCCGCTGCCAGCGGGCAGCTCTCGCTACAGATGACAAGCTTGTCGTTCTCCTTTTCAACACGTGCAGCCCCGCCTATTGCCTCGAGGGCAGCGAGCCCGTTATCGATACGAGTCTCAATGTCGGCGTTCTTTCCGTCTGCAGGTTGAGCAGCAGCCAAAGAACGGCCTACCTCCTGCAAAACATCCTCGAGCGCCGACGGCGTTAGCCGTCCTTTAAGTACGGCAATAAGTTGATTGAGCAGGGCGTCATACGCCTTCGGGAAGAGTTGTTCCGCTTCTTCCGTCAACTGGTAAGCGAAATGTGGTTTGCGTGTTCCGCGCTGAATACCGCTCTGCTTGATAAGACCATCACGTTCGAGGGAAAGCAGGTGTGCTCTCACGGCATTGTCTGTGAGTTCCAGTTCTTCGGCTAACTCGTTGACGGTTTTCGTGGTTCCGCGCAGCAAGTTCACCAGGCGGCCCCGCGTACTGTCGAAAAACCGTTTATCGAATTTGGTCCGGTTCATCCCAGCGAAGTATTGCACAACAGTTGAATAATTACAATAAGTCAAGATAGTCCTTGACTTATTTTGGTAAGGGCGTATCCTTCGTTCAAAGTCGCCCCCATGCCAACAACGTGACAGACGGTCCTACCGCCTGCCAATTCAAAAGGGAGGTAAAAAGATGGACAGCCATCAGAAGCAACACGCCACATCAGGTCAGGGGATCACCCGCCGCAAAATTTTAGTCGCCGGCGGGACTACTTTGGTCGGAGCCACCCTGCTCGGTCCGGTCTTGGAGACTGCGTTCGGGCAGGCTGGCGGGAAGGATGTGCAGCGCCCTGGAATCACTACTAAAAACGGCGGCATGAAGCCGACCTTCTTACCGGAAGCGGGTTCGACCGACGTGGTCGCTCACTCCGTCGCCGATAACCTGTTCTGGAACGAACAATTGATGGAGCACGCCAAGTTCTTCATCATGCTGATGCCTGGGCCGGATTTGGCGGGGCCGCGCCGGAAGGCTGAACAGTTTCAGCAGACCTTCGCCAGCCAGCTTGAGAAAGCACGGACCGCTAATTTAGACCAGGGCAATTACAAGGACTTTAATCGCGCGACCATCGAGCTCGTCAAGCCTTACGTGAACTTTAAGCACGAGATGCGTGACCAGCAGGCTTCAGGCCGCTTGCAGAGCCTTGTGTGGGCAAGTTTCTTCGAGCATACAGCGCGTGAGGCCGAGCGCTTCGCCAGGAGGCTCGATCAGTTCTCGCGCGGCGACACGTCAATCAACATGAAAGAGGCGGCGGAGTTCTGGACCATAATTATGGGCGAGCACGCGGACTTTATCGCGCACCTACTCGACCCCGAGGAGAGTGCGCTCATTCAGAAGGCGATGCAAACGAGCCAGGCTTTCCGGCAGATGCACAAGAACGTGCCGTCGTCGAAGGGGCCGGTGGAGAAGGCCGTGGATGACATCATCGATTTCAAGACTGCAGCCGAGAAAGGAATCCAGACCGGAAAGATCAGGAGCATCATCCATCCGACGCTCGCCGACCATGTGCGGCGCGAAGCGCTAAAGGCCGCAGACGAGCTGAAGCGCGCTGCTTAATCTCTTTTGACATCATTCAGGGAGGGGCACCGCGCGAAAGCGGTGCTTCCCCTAAGCTCAACCTGCTTATTCATCACCCTTCCGGTAATAACACTCGAAAGCCCAACCGTGTTTCACGCAGGCAATAACACCCGAAGCGGACGGGTGTTATCACTCTGTCGGTTGCGAGCCGTTTAATTCAATATATCTATAGTAAGTCGTTGGTAACAAACAGTTTAACAGGAGGCAAATATGACGATGAGAATATTGATTGGATATGACGGATCGCCGAGCGCTGACGCGGCGCTCGAGGATTTGCGAAAGGCAGGATTACCGCGTGACGTGGAAGCACTCGTCGTCTCAATCGGCGAGGTGATCATGCCGCCTGCTGAAGTAAGTTATGAAATGGTTGGACGTCCCGTGACTTCGCGGTTAGTGACTGAGGCCCTCGCGCAGGCAGAGGCAAGGGCAGCGCAGGCACTCAAGGAGACACAAGGGTTCGCAGCCCGCGCGGGTGATCGCCTCCGATCGATCTTCCCGCATTGGAAGGTGTACACCGAAGGTCTCGCCGGCTGGCCGGCTACTGACCTGATCAAAACAGCCGACCGGTGGAAGCCGGATCTGGTTGTTGTTGGTTCGCATGGTCGCTCGGCGCTTGGACGGTTGCTTCTCGGTAGCGTGTCGAAAAAGATGGTGACTGATTCACAACACTCGGTGCGCGTCGTGCGACGAACCACGGAGAAGGATTACAGCAGTCCACCGAAGATAATGATCGGCGTGGATGGATCACTCGAAGCTGAAGAGGCGGTTCGCGAAGTCGGCAGGCGCGTGTGGCCAAAGGGAACAGAGGTGCGAATTGTCGCGGTTGATGACGGAAAGTCTCCGGCAAGAATTTCCCGTGTGCTTCCGGCTGCGGCGGCGATGATCAGAAGCACCAACGACAATGTCTTAGCGGGGTCGCGCATGATGATCGTGTGGGCGGAACGCGAGTTGAGCGCCATCGGTTTGAAGGTTTCGACTGCAATCGTGAAGGGCGATCCACAGCGAGTTCTCATTGAGGAAGCTCGGAAGTGGGATGCCGATTCTATCTTCGTCGGCTCGCGCAAATTCGACGGCACCTTTGAAAGGTTCTGGCTCGGAAGTGTTTCTACGGCGCTGGTCACGAAGGCGCATTGTTCAGTCGAGGTAGTGCGTAGCGCAACGAGCTAATTATTACGGATGAATGTGGGGTGATTTGGAGAAATGAAACGTGACAAAGAAACGATGAGAGCAGGCTATTACATTCACGAACGCAGCGCCGAATGGGAATCGGTAGAGAGATGGGAGAATGAAGGCGGAAGGCTCCGGCAAAGGCGTGAGGAGGGATTGAAAAATGAAGCTATTAATCGCAGTGGATTCAGCCATTTCAACGGAGGTGTTAGTCGACGCGGTGGGCATCCGGCCCTGGCCTGAGGGCACGACGGCGCACGTGCTTTCGGTCGTGGCCGACACGGACGTCCCACCCGAGGTGTGGCGCGAAGAAGGTTACGGAAAGCGCGCTGTCATGCGAGAGATGCAGACGCGTGGGGAACAGATAACGGGTCTCGCGGTTGAACGTTTGAAACAGGCGGGCATTCCGGCGGAAGTGGTCGTAACGAGAGGCGACGCACGGCATTTAATTCCGTTCTTTGCGCGGAAGTGGTCTTCCGACTTGATCTTTGTCCGCGCTCACGTCCGCAAAGACTTGTTTCACTGGATGCTGGGCAGCGTAGCGCGAGCCGTCGTGGCAGACGCTCCCTGCACTGTCCAGATCGTTCGCGACCTCGAGCAAGCTCGGGCGCAAAGTGGAAGACGAGTGTTGCTTGCCACTGACGGCTCGGGAACTTCGATGGCCGCGGCTCACGCCGTTGCTGCGCGACCATGGCCGGAAGAAAGCGAGTTCAGGATAGTGAGCGTCGAAGAGCCGTGGGCGATCAAGTCGTCCAGGCTGGA
>DASUPZ010000280.1:0-2673 GCA_036280855.1 Pyrinomonadaceae bacterium
GAAGCGAGCACCACCCGATTGCACGTCGGAGAAAGGGTGGTCGTCGCGCTAACTTCATTCACAGTGCTGCCGCCACAGAGTCGCCGGAGCTGATGACGCAGAAAGTACTTGTACAAATCCTGTGCTTTCTGTGCTTCTTCGTGGTCCATGATGCCCACGCACAATCCCGCAGTGACAACCAGCAGTGGACGGAAGTGGTACTGGCGGCGCCAGTCACCGGCACGATCGATTTCAACATCATCGGCGGGCTGAGAATCGGGCGCGACATCAGTCATCCTGTTGATGAGCGCGTCGGCGTCGGATTTACTTTTCGATTCGGAGAGCACGTCTCGTTTGCGCCGCACTATTTGCACATCGCCACACAGCCGTTCGAGGGCAGGCGAGCGTGGGAGAATCGCGTGGTGCTTCCTGTGTCGTTCCGCTTTAATGCAGGTAAGTATCGGTTGAGCTATCGAAATCAATTCGAGCGCCGGTATCGCAGCAATGGAGCCCTGACCAACCGGGATCGAAATCGATTCATGGTCGAACATCCTGTTGGTCCTGACAAATACAAGTTGTCGTTGTTTGTTTCGGATGAAGTGTTTTACGACTGGTCCGTCGATCGGTGGGTGCGCAATCGTTTCATGATTGGAGCGAGCAAGGTCTTCAACGATCACTTCACGCAGGAGTTCTACTACATGCGCCAGAACGACGGCGTGAGCCTGCCCGGCGACCTCAACGTCCTCGGCACCGCACTTCGCTTCAAACTTTAGCCGCGGATGACGCGGATGACACGGATTTAAAATCGGATTTTTATCCGTGTTTATCTGTGTCCCATGGATTTGATCGCGAGGGTGTGGAATTGGCGACGGACGGAGTTGATGTTGGTGAAGGGGAGCGCGTGGGCGTGGGTGCGGTTTGTCAGGAGGATGAATACGCGCTGGTGCTCGGGGTCGATCCAGAGAGAAGTGCCCGTGAAGCCGTTGTGACCGAAGCTGTCGGGCGGCAGATCAGCCCCGCCGGTTGAATCTTTCGTGGCTGCGAGTTGCCAACCGATCGAACGCGCTTCTTCCAGACCCTCCGTCATGTTTTCGCGAAACAGTTTGCAGGTGTCGCGGTTCAATAACCTGCTCGAATCCGCTAAGAACTGCTGCGCCAGTAAGAACGTTTCACTTGCAGTCGAGAACAACCCCGCATGGCCCGCCGCGCCGCCGAGAAAATAGGCGTTGCCGTCGTGCACTTCACCCCAGATCAGTCGCTGCCGTGCATTCGGATAGCTTGCAGTTCCCATTTCCTTACACATGTTCGCTTCATAAGCGTTGCCCGTTTCACACGCCGCAATGCCGGTTTGCAAAGCGACCTCGGGATTGAAAAACGTCTGCTCCAGTTTCAACGGCTCGAAGATCTCACGCTTCGCCATCTCCGCGAGACGCTGGCCAGTCAGGCGCTCCAGCAAAATGCCTAACACGATGAACCCGAGATCGCTATAGACCACGCGCGTGCCCGGTTTGTACTCAAAATCCAGGTTTGCGATTGCGCCCGCAGCCCGATCCGGTTGATCTTCTGTGAGCACATAAAGCGGACGCCACGCGGGCAGACCTGACGTGTGCGTCAGCAACTCGCGCACGGTGATAATCTGCTTGTCAGTACGACCAAATTCCGCGAGGTAGTGAGAAACAGAGCTGTCGAGCGTGAGTTCGCCGAGTTCGATGCGACGCGAACAGAGCAGGGTGGTGACGAGCGGTTTAGTCAGCGATGCAAGATCGTAAATCGTGTCGAGCTTATTGGCGACACGATACGGTTCGACAACCGGATGCCCGAGCGCGTCTGTGAAAACTATCTCGTCACGCTCGGCGACGAGATATACCGCGGAAGGAAACTCGCCCGCCTCAATGTGCTCCTGAAGCAGGGCGGAGAGTTGTTCATTTCTGGTCGCCATGTCGCAACGCAGAACTTACGCCGACGCGTTCGGCGTGTTCGCGAATTCTTTCGAGCGTTCGCAGCGCCAGGCTCAGAGCGTTTCTGCCTTCGAATCCCGAGACCGCAGGCGGCGTGCCGTCCTTTGCAGACTCGAGAAATGAAACGATCTCGGCGCGCAATGGTTCGATGTCGATAATGTCGAGGTGCTTGACGTGAACACCGGGCCACGCTCCGCTCGCCGCCGGTGGTTCCAGGCTGCTCACGGACGCACGTTTCGTCGTGTAATCGACCGCGACGTAATCGTGCGGCTGGAAGAAACGCATCTTCCGGATCTTTTCAGTGCCGACGCGCGACGCAGTGATATTCGCAACAGCCCCGGACGAAAACTCGAGCCGCGCATTTGCAGCATCGACTTTGTTCGTCAGTATCGCGATACCGACCGCGTGAATGTTCGTGACTTCAACGTCTTCGCCCACGAGCCACTGCACGATGTCGAGATCGTGAATCATCAGATCGAGTACGACGTCGATATCGAGGGACCGCGCAGTAAACTCACCCACGCGATGAATCTCAAAATAAACAGGCTTGCGAACATGAGGTCGCAACGCCACCAGCGCCGGATTGAAGCGCTCGAGATGTCCAACTTGCAGCACGGCGTTGCCTTTTTCGGCCGCGCGTATCATCTGATCGGCCTCTTCGAGCGTTCTGGAGATTGGTTTTTCGACAAGAACGTGAATGCCCGCTTCGAGCAAACCGCACGCGATCTCGCAATGA
>DASUPZ010000281.1:0-5187 GCA_036280855.1 Pyrinomonadaceae bacterium
GTAATCAAACACCTGGTTGCCGAGGGAAGTCGCGAGCGAGCGTTGCTCCTGTTTGTCGTAACCAACTACGTACTGGAACCACAGCAGCTCAAACGCTTCCGCGTACTTCTGCAACTGCGCCGTGATTCCGGTTCGCACCGGTTCGACTCGTCCCGCCGAAGGCGTCGGATCAAACGTCACCCACGAACGTGTCTCCGGAAAGTAAACTTCAACCCATGAATGAGCGTCGCTTTGCCTGACTGTGTAAGCGCCCGAAGCTTCGTTGTACTCGCCGGGAAGGAAACCGTTCACGACGCGCGCTGCGATTCCATGAGTTCGCAACAGCACGGCCATCGCAGTTGAGAAATACTCGCAATGCCCGCTCTTCACGTTGAAGAGAAAGTCAGCGAGGGGATCGGCGCCGCTCGCTTTCATTTCGAGCGAGTACCCGTAGTTACGCTGCAAATGCGCTTCGATCGCTTTCGCCATATCGTAACGAGTGCTGGCGTTGGCCTGGAGAATCATCGCCGTGGCAAGCGGTTCGATTCTCGGATCGAGATGGTCGGGCAGTTGCAGGTAACGATAAAAGGAAAGATTGTAGGGCTGCGTGTCGGCGCGCAGCTCGGTCATTCGAGGCTCGTTCGTATCGGAGATTGCCTTGTACATGATCCGCTCGTAGTCGCGACGCCGCGACTGAACAGAACCTTCCCCATCGACACGCACGAACGGCAGATCGCCCTGAAGTGCAACCACACGCGGCGCCGCAAAAAGAACAGACGACTCTAAAGGTTCTAGAAAGAACGTTTGCGTCGTGAGACGATTGACTGCCTGAGTGGTGCCAAACTGGTACAAGCCGCCCTTCTCGTTGACTGGCCCCGACTGCCGCGCCTGCGGCGACTTCTTCCAGGCCTTGCCCGTAAACTCGTCGAGCGCCACACCGCGCCAGCGCAATTCGCGCATGCCTTCGGGCGACTCATCAACGCGCACGCGCATTACAAGTCCGTCGTCCTGCTTGAGGGTTCCGATCTGCCCGAGTGTGACGTTTTCAGAAAAGCCGATGAAGCTCGACACCGCTCCGCTACTTCGTGTGAGCGCCGCAGCCCCGGAACGTGGCGCGATCAGAAATAGGGGCAGTGCGAGCACGAAGATCAGAACCAGCAACGCCAGGGCGACAAACGGTAACCGTGCAGCTTCGGTGCTTCGCCACGAGCGCCGGCCGTCCTTCTTAAACATGCGCGAATCGGGCGGCACGAGTAAACGAGTTTCCGTGTATGCGAGCGAGCGTCGCGCTTTCTGAATTTCAAACGCAGTGACGGCGCACAATCCTGACAGCAGATAGAGTGTGAGTGTGCCGAGAAAAACCGGACTGAAACTCAATCCAGCAGCCAGCAAAACTTCGAAGAACGAGATCAGGTAAAGAAAAACCCAATCGCGATCTTTCTTCACCTGCAGCAACTTCACTGCTGACAGAAAAACGATGAGGTGCGCGAGGGCTGTCACGCCCAGTCGCTCTGCCGGTTCACCTATGGCTTTCTGATATTGCCAGTCGACGTAGAAGAGTGGGATCGAGAGTAGGACGATTCCGAGACCGTAGCGTTCCGGCAACTGCCATTTGGTCTTCTCGAGGAACCAGCTCACGATCATCACGACGCCGAACATCAGGGCAAGCGGGACACTGAGGCCGCCGGCGAGCACGAGCGCCAGCATCGCCACTCCGATCATGGCGTAAGAAAATGCTCTGAAGTAAGTAAGGAAATCCACGTTAAGTACTAAGGAAGCCTCGTTAAAAAATCCGTGATTATTCGCGTTTATCCGCGGCTTTATTTTCTGAGTTTGATCTCAAACAATCGCGGCCACAGTTTGCCCGTTACAAACAGCCTGTTGCTTGCCTGATCGTAAGCAATTCCGTTCAACACCGCTTCCTCATCGGGTAACTCGCCCTCGGGAATCAATCCCTTCAAATCAATCCACGCCTTCACGCGCCCGTTTTGCGGATCGACGGCGGCGATCCTGTCGTCGTGCCAGACATTGGCGTAAATCTCTCCCTGCACAAACTCGAGCTCGTTAAGATTGTTTACCGGCGTCGCTCCATCCATCACGTTAATGGTTTTCGTGACTTGAAAATTGGACGGATCGATAAAACGGAGCCGGTTCGAGCCGTCGCTCATTATGAGCGATGCACCGTCGGTGGTGAGTCCCCATCCCTCGCCGTGGTATTTGAAGTCTCCTACGCGCTTTAAAGTCTGCAAATCGTAAATAAAGCCCAACTGGTGCTGCCACGTGAGCTGGTAGATTTTACCGTTCAACACGGCAATACCTTCGGCAAAGTAGGGCATGGGGACGTCGACTTTCTTCAGGATTTTCCCGGTTTCAAGCTCGACGAGGCGGAGGCTTGAGCTTCCTTCCTGCCCGGTGCTTTCCAGTAGTTTGCCGTCCACTAGGATTAAGCCTTGCGTGAAAGCGTTGCTGTCGTGCGGCCAAATGTTCAGTATTTGGTAGCCATATTTGGCCGGAACCGCGTTATTTGCCGGGGGTTCCACCTTCGGACGGTCTCCGTTTGCGGCCGAGTTGCAGCCGCTAAAGGTCAGGAAAAGGGCGAGGGCCAGAAGTCCGTTTCTGAATAGAGACATGACAGGCATTTTGCGCGAGCATCGGGAAAAACAAAAGCGCCCCGAGGCTATGCGCAGCCTTTATTCGGAAATGATTACGGGCGTCTCGTTGCACCGTTTTTCCAGGTAACCAGCAAGCGTTTCGCGGTCTGCGTCGGACATCTGATGTATGTTTACGCCCAGGATCCACTTTTTCTTACTTGCTTCTCCGGTGCGTTCAGAGGTGACGATTTTGACGACAGCTTCGATCGGCCCTTCCGGCAGGTCAACACGCACAACCAGAAGCTGCCCCATGCGCGACAACTCGGCTTCTGAGAAGCGTGTGCCCACGAGCGACAGCTTCATGCCAAAACTGCTGATTGTTTCGCAGTGACCTCTGGAAGGTTGGGAATAGGAGACCTTTCCGTCTTGCGGTATGCCGTCGATCAGGGAGATTGCGGTGGGTATATGGGCGTAAAAGCGTGGTCCACGCCGCCGGTTGGTGACCTGTTTAGATTTTTCTGATGGCTCGCGCTTTTGAGCGCTGAGCGGGTCGAACCCCTTGAACACCAGACCGCAGTTGTTGCACAGCAGCTTGTGCATTCCAAAAATACGCAGGAAAAAGACGGCGTCGTCGTAGTCGCGCTGAATCCGCTCGCTTTGGCATCTCGGGCACTGCACTGGACCATTCTATCTAAGAATGAACCCGTTTCGAGAAAGATCTTCCGGATCGAAATAGAACTCGTGACGACCTGTGATCGACGCGGTCCCGCTGACTTCGGGTATAACCGCGTCGTATGGGCCAAAACGGGTGGTCTCCACAACCTTCACTGACATCGTACTTCCCAAAATACTCTCGATCGTGACGCGTTCATTCAAAGCCAGTTCACCCCTGGCGAAGTGTAAGGCGGCTCGAGCGCTGACGCCGCTGCCCGTCGCCGATCGATCGAGTTCACCCTCGGCGAAGATACAAACGTTGCGGCTGTGGTGAGCGGGATTGAGCGGTGGTCCAGTGAAGATCGTTCCGTATAGAAAACTCAGATCTGATTCATAAGGGTGTGTGATCGGGAAGCGCGACATCACTTCGCGTTTTATTCGTCTACCGTAATCGATGATGCGATTGAAATTACCGGGCGCCAGACTGAGTTCCCCCTTGTCGGTTTTGACGATGGCGTAGAACGCGCCGCCATAAGCAACATCAAACGGCACTCGACCGATTTCCGGCACATCGACTTGCTGATCGCGAAGGTAAACAAATGAAGGCACGTTACGAAACGATGTTTCAATGACGCGTCCATCGACCACGTTCGCTCTCGCCTCAATCCGGCCTGCGGGCACGTTAAAACTTACCTGCGTCTTATTGACGATCTTTGTCTCGACTGCGAGTTTTGTGAGAGCAATGATCGCGTGGCCGCACATCGTGCTATAGCCCTCGTTGTGCAGAAAGAAGACGTCCAAGTCAGCATCGTCGGAAGGTGTAAGGACGGCTCCGTACATATCCGCGTGTCCACGCGGTTCCCACATCAGCCCGGTGCGCAGGTGATCGTAGTGGTCGCGAAAGTAGCTGCGCTTTTCGAGCACCGTCCGCCCTTCGATGTGCGGCAGCCCATCGATGATGACGCGCAGCGGCTCCCCACCGGTGTGCATGTCGATGGTCGTTGTGCGCGTCCAGTGCTCCGGCGCCCGCCAGTCAGTTAGTTGGCTCATCACTGCCGAATATAGCAAGTTTCATCCGCGAGGTTTATCCGCGTGATCCGCGGCCGCTTCACTCGTACCTGAGCGCCACAATAGGATCAACTTTCGTCGCCCTTCGTGCAGGAACCCAACACGCCAGAAGCGCAACGAGGGCGAGCAGCAAAGCGATTGCGGCGAAGGTTACCGGGTCGGTAGCGCTGACGCCGAAGAGCAGGTTGTTCATCGTTCGTGTCAACACGAGCGACGCGATTAACCCCAGCACCACACCCGCAAGCGCCAGTCTCATCCCATGTCCAATGACAAGCCGGAGTACGTTGCTACGTTGCGCGCCGAGGGTCATGCGCAGTCCGATCTCACGTGTGCGCTGCGCGACAGAGTAAGACATCATTCCGTAGATCCCGATACTCGCAAGCAAGAGCGCGACGAGCGCAAAGATAGCAAGCAACATCATCGAGAAACGCCGCGGCGCGATTGATTCGTCCACAATCTGTTCCATCGTCCGCACGTTGAACACCGGCTGATCTTTATTCAACGCCGAGATCTGGCCGCGCACTGCCGAGGTCAGGCTCATCGGTTCGACGTCAGTTCGCGTCAACAAGTTGATGCGCCGTGTGGCGCCTGGCAACCGGTCTGCTGGAAGCTGATTGATGTTCAGGTAGAACTGCGGCGTCTGTATCGATTGTCCGTCGAGGTTATATTGCTCGACGTGCCTTACGATCCCAACGATCTCATAAGCCGGCGTGCCGGATGTCGATTGCGATATTCGTTTTCCAATCGGATCTTCATTCCCGAAATGTCGCGCGAGTGCTTCGTCGATTACAACGACCAGGGGAGTAGCCGGTGTATCGTGCAGCGTGAAGTCGCGACCTTTCAGTAAATCAATACCCATGGTCTGAAAATAATCGGGACTGACCGTGTAGCGAAT
>DASUPZ010000282.1:0-7490 GCA_036280855.1 Pyrinomonadaceae bacterium
AGAGGTGCTCAACGTGGGACCAAAGCGGCGACAAGTCGCCGCACTCCAAGGAGGCGTTCGATTCCCACGGTATCTCTATTGCCTAGTACCACTTTAGCGAAGAAATTCGCGTTTTAGTTGGGTGCAATTCGGACGAATTCGTCCTGCTTTGTACCAGAAACTTACAGGTGGAGATACTTAAAATGGCCCGTAATAAATCAGTCTATTGGTATGCGTGGTTGATGGTCCTGGTCCTGACCCTGCCCTTTGCCGCTGCGGCCCAGGATAAAGACAAAACTAAAAACGATAAAAGCGAAAAGAAACCACTTACCGGCACGCCCGTGTTGTGGCGCGATCCAGGCGACATCGCAAGCCGTAATCTCCTGCTCGGCGCAGGTGGCGAAGCAGGCAAACCCGACACCAGCCAGTTAACTTTCATCGAGCAAAAGACCGGCGGCTACTCAACCAAATATCGCGTACGCGATGCGAAAGGAAACGAGTGGATCGCGAAGATCGGAAAGGAAGCTCAACCTGACACTGCTGCCAATCGACTGCTCTGGGCCCTCGGTTACGAAACCGAAATTGCCTATCACTACCCGACCCTGCGGATCGAAGGTAAAGGTGATCTTGAGAACGTTCGTCTCGAAGCAAGACCGGCCGAGATCAAGCGCGCGGGAAACTGGATGTGGGAAAACAACCCGTTCAAAGACACGCCCGAATTTCGTGGTCTGAAGATCCTCATGATCATGATTAACAACTGGGACATGAAAGACGACAACAATGAAATCCTTGCAATGCGCGATGACACCACCGGGGAGGGACAGTTGCGCTACATCATCAGCGACCTGGGCGGTTCGTTTGGAAAGACAGGCGGGTTCTTCTCACGCAGCCGGAACGAGCCTGGGGATTACGTGAAGGCTGACTTCATCAAGAAGGTGAACGGCGACATGATCGAATTCAACTACAGCGGAAAGAACCAGAAGCTCTTTCAGGGGCTGACAGTCGCCGACGCGCGTTGGGTGAGCAGCCTGTTCAAGCGTTTGAGTGACGAGCAGATCAAGGATGCTTTCCGCGCCGCGAATTACACACCGGACGAGGTCGACATGCTCGCGAGCGCGGTCAAAGCGCGGATTGCAGCATTAGAAAACGCAGGAACCACAGATTGACACGGATGAACGCAGATCTGTGTTCATCCGCGTCAATTCGCGGCTTATCTAACTATTTCAATGGCGATGACTTGCTGCCCGGAGATTACAAATTCTGCGGGCGGCAATTCAGTTTCATAAACTGGTGAGAGCACGGTCGGCGTATAACCACCCGAAGTGCGATCGCTATTCAGCGTCGCCACCATCGACGGCGGCAAGCTCGGAAGCTCGTTAGTTCCAATCACCGCTCCGGGCGTTATTCGAAACAGCTTCACATAAAGCCGGTCGCTCTTCTTGACTGTGTTGATGGCCTTCACTAGCTGGCTGAGGTCCCTCGGCACAAACGACTTCGCCGGAGAACCTTCCTGCAACGCACCGCCATCGCCGACAAACACCAGCAACTGTCCCGCGGGCGCATCTTCCGGAATCTGAATCGGAATCCGTTGCACAAACTGTTTACCCGACTCGGTTCTCACATACGCCTGCACTTCGACTTTCTCACCACGCTGAACTTCCGTGCGATCGAGTGTGACGCGCTCGAGTGTGCCCAAATACTTGGTCTCGGCCGAAGAGATGTCTAAAGTGATCCCATCAAGCTGAACGTCATCGAAACCACTCGCCAGAAGCGAACTCACCGGCGCCGCAATCGAACTTGACGCCAATAGATGAGCGTTGCTCGACGAGAAACGCCGATCGATCTGGATCGTCTCCTGGCCCTTCACACGAATTTCGCCTTTGACGCTGATCGTCGAATCGCCGAGTGCACGCTCGCTCGAAGTGATCGTGTTGAAGAGGGTAATGTTCAATAACAACGGCGTCAGAAACGAGTCATTCGCGATCTCATAATTATAAGTTTCGATTCGATCGCGGCTTGTGTGCAGGTTGACCTTCACCGGTATCATCCTGGGCGCCTTGCGCAGCAAACCGAAGATTCCGGACGCTCGATCCTGCGAGATTGCGCCGACCATACGACCGGGCACCGAGAGCTTGAACGAGTTGCTCATGTTCGAGATCACCGTCACGACGGACGATTCCGACATCGGCATGTCTGAAGCACCGAGACTCAGCAAAGGGTGACCAAACGCGTAAATGCGGTCGCCGTCGCGCATCGTCACCGTGCCTGCGGCAGCGAGTGAATAATCACCACGCACGAGCTGCACGCTGATCGAGCTTCCCGGTGGAAACGTATTTTCGTTGACCTCGGCGAGCGGCGTGATTGCGGCCGAACCACCGGTGCCTGAAACGGGCAACAGCCCGCTCGCAACCAACTGCGGCGCAAAGATCGAAAGCGCCTCCTGGCTGATGCCGCTGAAGACGAGCGGCGTCGCGATTGGCGTCATCTGCTGCCCCAGGAGGGGCATGAGTGGCGAGCCAGCCGACACCGGCGCGAGCAGCGAAACAGAAGAAACAGCGGGTTTCGGTAGAGCTGCTTTCCAGTCAGTGCCCGCAAGCTGCGCGAACGAAACGACGCGCGGCTCTTTAGGGCGAACGTTTTCCGGGCCCCTGTCGAAGAGGTCGATCATCTGTTTGATCGGCGTGATGCCCGCGATGGGCTCTTTCCCAAAAGGAAAACTGAAAGCGACAGCGCCCACGATTTTCCCGTCTATATAAACGGGCGAGCCGGACATGCCCGCGAAAACGCCGGTCTTTTCGATGTTGCCCCCACTCAACCTGGCAATGATTGCCGACTGCCTCGGACCAGGAAATCCCGGTAGTATACCGAGGACCTCGACTCCGAATTCCTGAGTTTCAGTGCCGCTGAAGACTGTTCTCGCAGTGCCCTTCATGCCCGGACGAAGGTCTTCAAGCGGAAAAAGCGCCGGACCTTTCGGGGCGGGAGCCGTTTGCCCAACCGCGAGGCTTGCGAGCATCACGATCAGGAACATGCTGAGAACAGCGGGGGTAAATCTCTTCATTAATAACCTCCACCCGTTAGCGACGGGTTTGAGCATTTTCGTACATGCTTTCAGGATAAGCAAGATTAACGGGATATTATGTTGCAGACTTTCCTGATATCTTGAGAGTACGGTCAACATGTTGAACGATCTTGAAGCCTTTATCCTCGCCGGCGGCGCATCCAGCAGAATGGGAACTGACAAGTCGCAACTCGTCATCGACCAGCAGACCTTCACCGAACGAATTGCCGACACGTTATTCGAAGTGACCGATTCAGTTACCCTCGTGGGTAGAGCGTTAGATGTCTCAACTCTCCCAAACGTTCCTGATCTTTATCCGCAATGGGGCGCGTTGGGCGGACTTCATGCGGCCCTCGCTGCTGCCGAGCGTGAATGGGCCATCGTAGTGGCTTGCGACCTGCCGTTTGTCACGCGGGAACTGTTTCTTTTCCTGGCCTCGCTGCGTTTGGACCATGAGGCAGTGGTGCCCGTGCAACCGGACAAACGGCCGCAGCCGCTCGCAGCCTTGTATCGCGTCGATCCGTGTCGCGAGCGCGCTGAGGCGCTGATCCAGGGGGGACGCAGGCGCCCCTTAGACCTCCTCGAAGCAGTCAAAACACGGTGGGTTGCGTTTGACGAGATCAGGAATCTCGATCAGGCGGAAAGATTTTTTGTTAACATCAACACGCCGGAAGACTATGATGCAGCCATCCGAGGTTACTCACACTAATGCCGCCCCGACGCAGATTTGGTAAAAGACTTGTCAAGTCTTTCCTGCCAATAGCACTGGTTATCGTGCTGGCAGTCGTCGGCCCGCTTTCATTTATCGTCTACTGCGTTTCGCGTCCTGAGAAACGGCCCTATGTAGTCACACCTGATTCGTTTTCGCGCATCAGTGGACGCGCGATCAAGGTCACTGATGAAACGTGGTCCAGTGCTGATGGAAGTGGTGCGCGCGGATGGTTGTTGAAAGGCGCCGAGGGTGCGCCGGCGGTGGTGCTGCAACATCGCTATGGCGGCGATCGATCGTGGCTTTTCAATCTTGGAGTGAAGATTAACGAAGCGACGAACTTCACGGTCCTCTGGCCGGACCTGCGCGGGCATGGTGAGAACCCGGTCGTGGGATCAACCTCACTCGGCGTGCGTGAAGCCGACGATCTCGCTGCTGCACTTACTTACCTTCGCGGTTTGAAGTCTGAAAATCAAAAGACCCTCGTGGGCGAGAGTTTTGGGATTTATGGAGTTGAGCTCGGTGCTTACACGGCGTTGAAAGCAGCACGCAACGAAAGCCAGATTAAGGTGATGGTGCTCGACTCGGTTCCGATATCGCCGGACGAGATGCTCAGCGCTGCTGTCGAAAACTGTGTGGGTTTGGACAACAGCTTGGTGCAATCCTTTTCGCGGGTTGCGATGAAGATGTATATGCTGGGAAGTTATGACAACACGAGTGCGTGTGATTTCGCGCGTTCGTTACGTGACGCGCGTGTGCTTCTTCTTTCCGGAGCGGATGCGGGGAACCTGCGCGACGCTACTGCTTCGTTGCAGAGCTGCTTCCCTGTCCCAGCGAATATTGAAACACGAACAGACCTTCCGCTCAGCGGCTTCAGTCTTCCATCCGCGACTGGAGAACAAGGCGAGGCGTATGACCGGGTAGTGATCGAATACTTCGCCCGCACTCTTCGATGATTGCTTTTGACAGGATTACAGGATTTTCAAGATTTACAGGATGGGTTGAAAGTGATTGAGGGGTTCCTACAACTGAATCCTGTAAATCTTGAAAATCCTGTAAATCATGTCTAAGGCTTCCATCCTAAAATCGCGGTTCGCCCGTTATCACCGATCACTTCAATCCCGGGTGTATTTCTAAAGTTCTCCACATACTCAACCGGAATCAACACAACTATCTTTTCTCCAAGCGCGCGCGCCGCCGAATTCGATACTCGATCAAACGTCAACACGTCTTCATCATTCCCGTAAACAACACGGTCGTGTGCATAAAACTGCGCTGAACGATCGTCACTGTTTCTCGCTAGCACCGGCGCGCCTGCGTAACCCCGCTGGTCCGCGAGTAAAAGCAGGTTGCGCACTGATTCACGATTCGCGATCGGCTTTGCGAAGAACATCAACGCCACGAGCACCAGCACAACCGTTCCACCTGCGATCGCGATCGGAACTACAGGTTTTCTTTGCCGAAGCACGTCCGCGACGAGTAGCGCCGCCGCGGGCAACGCAGGCAACACATAGCCCGGGAGCTTCGATCCTGAAAACGAAAAGAACACGATTGGCAATACTAACCACGCAAGGCCAAACACTCGCACGATGCTCGGGTTATCGTCACCTCGCCACGTCCAGCGCCGCACCTTTGTAAGCGCATAGATCAGATATGGCGTCCATGGCAACGCCAGCATCAAAATGATTGCGGGAAAAAAGTAAAAAGGTTGCGGATGCTGGTACTTGTTCGACACGTAACGCGCGAAATGATGCTGGACAAAAAACTCGTCGATAAAACTCCAGCCATGTCGCGCAATCACTGGACCATACCAGATAGCCGACACAGCCAACGCCAACGGCACTCCCCAAAGCAAACTCAACCACACAGCTCGCGCCGGCCACCTTCGCCGCAACAAGTAATAAAGTCCCACAACCCCGACCGGCACCACGATCCCCACGAGCCCTTTCGCAATCAGCGACAATCCAATACACGAATAAAACCCAATCAGCAGCGTTTTCCTGGAATCCGTGCTCCTCAGCTCGTATAACAGGAAAAACGCGAGGGCCGCGGTCGTCGTCATCGTGATCACAACATCAAAACTTGCCGCACGTGAAAACACGATCAATCCAAGACAAGTCGCTGTAACAATCAGGCTCCAAAAACCCGCCTCAATCTTCCGCCCCACACACCACACAGCCACGATCGTCAACAACCCACACACTGCTGGCCCAATTCGCGCCGAAAACTCACTCACACCAAACACCTTGAACGCCCCGGCAATCATCCAGTAAAGCAACGCCGGCTTCTCAAACCACGTATGCCCGCCGAGCGTCGGCGTCACCGGATCACCGCGCATAAACATCTCGCGCGCTACCTGCGCATAGCGCGGCTCGTCTGGTCCAAGGAGCGGCAAACTTCCGATCCCAAAAAGATAAAAAGCGATGATGATTAAGAAGAGAAAAATGTAGTGTCGCTTGGCAAGCGTTGAAGGATGCAAGTATATTCGGCTCCGAAACCGGATTGTAACATGTTACGAACAGCAGTCATTGGCGCCGGTAGTTTAGGCCGGCAACATGCGCGCATTCATGCCACTCTCGCCGCCGAGGGTTTGAACGAATTCGTCGCCGTTTGCGATCTCAACGAACAAACCGCACGCTCCATCAGCAGCGAAAGAGAAACTGATTGGACCACCAACTGGCGCGATCTCATCGGGCGCATCGACGCCGCGAGCGTTGCCGTCCCGACTGAAGTTCATTGCGAGATAGCCTGCGGTTTGCTCGAAGCAGGCATTCACGTGCTCGTCGAAAAACCAATCTCGAGGACGCTCGAAGAAGCGGATCTCATGATACGCGCTGCTGAAAAAGGCAACGCCGTGCTGCAGGTCGGACATCTCGAGCGCTTCAATCCCGCCCTGGTGGCGTTGCGGCCTCACGTTCGCAAACCGGTCTACTTCGAGATTCATCGCGTTGGTGAGTTTACCGCGCGGTCACTCGACATCGACGTCGTGCTCGACCTGATGATTCACGATCTCGATATCGTGCAGTGGCTGGTCGGCGAAGAGGTTGAAGTCACCAACATTCACGCCGTCGGGATCGCGATACTCACAAACAAGGTTGACGCGGCGAATGCGCGGCTCGAGTTCTCGTCCGGTGCAGTGGCAAACATTACCGCCTCGCGAGTAGGCACGGAAAAGATTCGCAAGATGCGCTTCTTTCAGCCTTACGATTATGTGGCTGTGGACTACACGACGAAGCGCGCTTCTGTGAGCAGCCTCGCCCCGCCGTCCGCAAGCGGATCGTGGCCCGGGGTCCACGTCAAACATCTCGACATCATCGACGTTGAACCGTTGCGCGCAGAGATCGTTTCGTTTTTCGAGTCGGCCAGGAACGGAACGCCTCCGGCTATTTCCGGACTCGAAGGCAGGAATGCTTTAAGTTTAGCGTTGCGCACGTTGGATAGAATTCGTGAGCACGCGGAACATCCCGGGGTCAGTGAATTGAGTGCGGATGTCTCACGCAACGACGCAACGACGCAAAGAACACGCTAAGACGAGCCTTAACTTTGCTCTTGCTTTGCGTCTTTGCGTCTTTGCGTGAGAGATTTATGTAATGCCGGCGCCGAACGATCAACTGTCGTCCCTCCTTCAGCAGCACATCGATGCAGGTGAGTTTCCTTCAGCCGTCTACCTCGTAGGCCAAACCGATAAGATCATCTACGAGGATGCGTTGGGCTATTCGGTTGTTGAACCTTACCGCGTCG
>DASUPZ010000283.1:0-5151 GCA_036280855.1 Pyrinomonadaceae bacterium
CTGAAGAGCGATCTCGAAAAGAAAAGACACAGCTTTCGCACTAAAACGGACGTTGAAGTGCTGGTCCATCTATATGAAGAAGAGGGCGTTGAGTTCCTGAACAAGTTGAATGCGCAGTTTGCGTTTGCCATCTACAACCGCAAGGACCGCACGCTGTTTCTGGCGCGAGATCAATTTGGTATTTGTCCGCTCTTCCACACAATCGTCGACGGCTTCTTTATCTTCGCCTCAGAAATAAAAGCGATTCTGGAGCACCCGCTCGTGCCTCGCGAAGTGAATCTGAACGGCCTGGACCAGGTGCTCTCTTTGCCGGGCGCTATCAGCCCGCAGACGGTGTTTCGCAATATCTACAGTCTGCCGAGTGGTCACTATCTCATGGTGAAGAATGGTGACGTCGCGGTGAGAGAATACTGGGACCTCGAGTATCCGATGGCCGGCGAGATTAGCGACGGCAGACCCGAGCAGTATTATTCGGAAACACTGCGCGACCGGCTCGAACAATCGGTTAGATACCGGCTCCAGGCCGACGTGCCCGTTGGATTCTTCCTGAGTGGCGGGCTCGATTCATCCTTAATCGCCGCCCTCATCCGGCGAGTGTCGCCTGACGTTCAAAGACATTCGTTTTCGATCAGCTTCGCGGACGAGAGATTGTGCGAGGCAAAGTATCAGCGCCTTGTGTCAGATTCGGTCGGCTCGATACACCATGAAATTCCTTTCAACGATGCCGACATCGCGCTGCGCCTGCGTGAGGCCGTCTACCATTCGGAATGCCCGCTGAAAGAGACGTACAACACCGCCTCGCTCGCACTTTCACGCGAAACCAGGCAGACGGGAGTCACGGTCGTTCTCAACGGTGAGGGTTCCGATGAACTGTTTGCAGGTTATGTCGGCTACCGCTTCGACAAGGGACGCCGTGAGAATGGGAAGGGCCACGATCTCGATACCATCCTGGCGGAGGAACTGCGTGAAAAGCTTTGGGGCGACAGAAACTTTTCCTACGAGAAGGACGAGTATCCATTCCGAGAGGTGAAGCAAGCGCTCTACGCGCCTGACGTCAGTGCTCGAATCGGTGAATTCGAATGCACGAGCTTTCCCTTCGTCAACAAGGAAAGACTTCGCGGTCGACACGTCCTTCACAAGCGCTCTTATCTCGATTTCAAGCTCCGTCTCGGTCATCACCTGATCGCCGATCATGGAGATCGCATGACGATGGCAAACTCGATCGAGGCGCGTTATCCGTTTCTCGACATCAACGTCGTTGAGTTTTGCAGAGTAATACCACCGGACCTGAAACTGAACGGACTAACCGAGAAATACATCCTTAAGAAAGCTGCTGAACCCCTGATTCCGCGGCAGATCGTAGAGCGTGAGAAGTTCGGTTTTGTCGCACCTGGCAGTCCGGCTCTGTTACAGCAAAAGATCGATTGGGTTTGCGATTTGCTCTCGTACGAACGAATCAAGCGGCAGGGTTATTTCAATGCTGATACAGTCGAGATCCTCAAGACCAAGTACTCGCAAACAGGTTTCAAACTGAACCTCACCTTGGAAGACGATCTGCTAATCGTAGTTCTCACCTTCGGCCTCTTTCTCGAATTGTTCAATCTTCCGGATCTGAACTAAAGACTTCCGAAAACGTGGTATCGCATGTTCTCGCAAAGCAGTGCGGAGATCCCTGTGAACGACAGTAACGCCGTAAAGTCAGCCAGTGACTACGCGGCGGTGCAGGACCTCTTCAGCCAAACGGCCAGGCAGTTTAGTAGCTCGCTCGCGATTGATAACGGCGTGCGGCGGATTACTTATGGAGAACTGGAGACGAAGGTCCAACGCCTGACTCGTCTTCTTCTCGAGCTTGGAGTATCGAGCGAAGGGATTGTCGGGATCTTCACGAACGATCCGATTGAGGTAATCTCATCGATACTGGCGACACTCAAAGCCGGCGGTGTTTTCTGTCCTTTAGATCCAAAGTTTCCCGAAAAACGGCTGAAGGTAATGTTTGAGAGTGTCTCACCCACCTGGTGTATCACCGAGTCGCAATTTCACAAGAAGTTGAAGGAGATTGCCTCCGGCGCGATTTCGCCTCCACAAGTGATCCTCGTTGACGATGGACCAGTGGACGAAGCAGAACATCACGTGCTGCGACTGAGCGCTGTTCCGGATCTGCCCGCAAAACCGATCAGTCACTCGGACCCCGATGCTCCCTGCTCAATCTACTTCACTTCAGGATCGACCGGCAGACCGAAGGCCATAATTGGACGGCTGAAAGGCATCGACCATTTCGCCAGGTGGGCGATTGAAGCGTTAGGTGTGGGCCACGGAACGAGAGTAAGCCAACTCGCATCGCCATCATTCGACGGCTTTCTCAAAGACGCTTTTGTGCCGTTGTGTGCCGGCGGCGTGGTTTGCGCACCCGCAAGCCGCGATGTGGTTCTGGATCCGGGACGGCTCATCGACTGGTTGGATGTCGAGCAGGTTGAAGTGCTGCAGTGTGTGCCGTCACTGTTCCGATCTCTAATTAACGAGGGACTCCACAGCAATTACTTCGAAGCGATGAAGTATGTGGTCCTTGCGGGCGAAGCCCTGCCGCCCGCGAACGTGAAGCAATGGATGGACGTGTTCGGCGAGCGAATCAGGCTGCTGAACCTGTATGGGCCAACTGAGACGACCATCGTGAAGGTCTTCCATTTCGTTCGGCCTGAAGACACGACGAGGGCGTCGATTCCGCTCGGGAAACCGATGCGCGGCGCCGCGGTGTTGGTTGTAGATCAACATGGCCAGCCGTGTAGCGTCGGAGATATCGGAGAAATATATATAAGGACACCTTATTGTGCGCTCGGCTATCACAGCGAACCGGCACTCACCAGAGAAGTCTTCATTCCGAATCCTTTTAATAACGATCCGAAAGATATCGTCTATAAGACCGGCGATTTCGGCAGGTTCACAGAGGATGGAAATCTGGAGTTTCTCGGCCGCCGTGACCAACAGATCAAAGTCCGTGGTGTGAGGGTCGAGTTGGGCGAGATCGAGAACCTGCTGCGCCGTCATGACGCTGTCGCAGACATTGCCGTGATCGATTGCGACGATGCTGACGGCAACAAGTTCCTGGTTGCCTACGTGACCATGAGTAATGGCAGAGGCAGCGAACATTTGCGCGACTATCTCGCCGAACACTTGCCGGAGGAGATGCTGCCTTCAGCTTTCATCGAACTCGACCAACTGCCACGCACACTTAACGGAAAGATCGACCGGAAAGCACTACCCACGGTCGACATAATGCAGGCGCAGCGCCAACTCGAGACGGGGCGCTTGAATCCGATCGAAGAAATCGTCGCCGGCATCTGGGGCGAAGTTTTGAAGGTCCCGCTCGTACGTCAGACAGACAACTTCTTCAATCTCGGCGGCCACTCGCTGCTGATCACGCACGCGATCCTTCGAGTGCGTGACATTTTGAAAGTCGAGCTGCCGATTCGCAGTATGTTCGATGCTCCCACTCTTTCCGAGTTCTGCGCGCTGCTTCAAAACAAGATTAACGAGAGTAGCCAGGGTGAACTAAGTGCGATCCCCAGAGTTTCACGCGAGCACGAGCTGGCGCTCTCCTACGCGCAACAACGGATGTGGTTTTTCGAGCACCTGGCCAGCGGCAGCGCTTCTTTTCATATTCCCCTCGGCGTGCGGATGAAAGGCCGGTTGAATCATGCTGCTCTGGAACAGACCTTCAGCGAGATTGTGCGGAGGCATGAAAGCCTGCGGACGATCTTTCCCGCCATTGACGATCGTCCGGCACAGATCATCCAGCCGCCGGCGCAGTTTCAACTTCCAGTGGTCGACCTCAGCCGGTTGCCGCGTGAAGAGCGCGAGCGTGTGGTGGAACGGCTGGCACAGAACGAAACACTGCGACGCTTCGATTTAAGCAAAGGCCCGTTCGTGCGTCCCACCGTGATGCGTTTGGACCAACAGGAACACATCGTCATTTGCACGATGCACCACATCATCTGCGACGGACAATCGTTCGAGGTTTTGATTGCGGAGATGAGTCAGCTCTATGGCGTGCTGCGAGAGGGCCGGCCGTCATCACTGCCGGAATTGACTGTGCAGTATGTCGATTACGCGGCCTGGCAACGGCAATGGCTCCAGGGCGACGTGCTCGAGAGCCGGCTTGCTTACTGGCGGCGTCAACTGGCAAACGCGCCGCAGAGTTTAAGTTTGCCACAGCGGCGAACGCGCCGGAATGTGCAGACGTTTAGGGGCGCGCGGCAGGAAGTGACTCTTTCGGCGGAGTTGGTCCAGGAATTGAGAGAGTTAACGCGACGAGAAGGCTCGACGTTGCTCATGACTATGCTGGCCGGCTACGTCTTGTTGGTAAACCGTTACACGGGGGACGAAGACATCATCGTCGGTTCAAGTTACGCCAACCGTGATCGACCTGAAGCCGAGAAGTTAATCGGGATCCTTGCGAACACAATTATGTTGCGTGTGAATCTCGCCGGTGCTTCGAGCTTCCGTGAGGTGATGAAACGAGTGAGGGAAGTTTGCCTCGACGCCTACACGTATCAGTTGAGTCCCGAACTGCTCAGAGAGGACCTGGCGAAGCGAGGTGAGGAGAGGGAGCGGCTGTTTGATGTTTGGTTCCAGTTGGAACGTGAAGAACGAGAGAAACTCGAAATGGAAGGACTCGAGTGTGAGTGGTACGGCGTGCATCGAGAAGAAACGAAGTTCGAGTTATCGCTGATGCTGGTTGAACGAAAACAGGAAATCACTGGTGTGTTTGAGTACGACGTCGATCTGTTTGATGACGAGATGATCGCTGAGATGGTGAAGAGTTACCTGCGATTGTTGAAACAAGCAGTTGCTGATCCCGATGGGCGATTTTGAGTCTTAAGGAGCCTGGAGCGTCATATGAGTTATGAGAGCGTACAAGAGATATTCAGCCGAGCGGCGGCTGAGCATGAAGTGCAGATAGCGATCGAGCGCGGTGGACGGCGAGTCACTTATGGTGAGCTGGAGCGCGAGTCAAACCGGCTGGGGAACTACCTGCGTGCAGGCGGCGTGGGCCGCGGCACGATGGTGGGCCTGCTGGCCGAAGATCCGAGCCAGATCATCAACGGGCTGCTGGGCGTGCTGAAAGCAGGGGCGGTGTTTGTGCCCCTCGACCCG
>DASUPZ010000284.1:0-6088 GCA_036280855.1 Pyrinomonadaceae bacterium
AGCCCGCGAACTGATGGCGGGCACACGTTGATGCTTCCGATCGTAATTGCCATAATCGCGTACGCGCTGCTTCATCTAGCCATCAACGGGCTTTTGAGAATGTTTGCGCATCGCAAGACAGAGATTTGAGCAACTAAAATCGGCGATTGACAATCGGATTGACATATCAGATCCCGGGCTCCGCACAACGCTAGCCTTGTGAACCCCGCCAGGCCGGGAACGGAGCAACGGTAGCAACGGCAGCGTGTGTTGCGGGAAAGTCCGGGGTCTGGCCAGCTTTTTCAACCATTTCACGTCTCACATTGACTCCATGGCCTATCAAGTAATCGCCCGCAAGTGGCGCCCGCAGACCTTTGACGAAGTAACAGGCCAGGAACCAATCACACGCACACTCCGCAACGCAATCGAGCATCAACGGCTGCATCACGCCTACTTGTTTTCCGGCGCTCGCGGCGTCGGCAAAACAACGAGCGCGCGGCTGCTCGCAAAGGCGTTGAATTGTCACAAGGCAAAACAGCCGACGCCGACGCCTTGCCGTTCTGACGATCCCGATCAATGTTCATCGTGCAGGGAGATCACCGAGAGCCGCTCGATCGACGTGCAGGAGATCGACGCAGCGTCAAACACCGGCGTAGACAACGTGCGCGAGGCGATCATCGCGAGCGTTGGTATCGCACCTGCGCGCGATCGTTACAAAGTGTTCATCATCGACGAAGTCCACATGCTTTCGGGAGCTGCGTTCAATGCTTTGCTGAAGACGCTTGAAGAGCCTCCGCCGCGCGTGGTCTTCATCATGGCCACGACCGAGCGTCACAAAGTTCCGGAAACGATTCTGTCGCGCTGCCAGCAGTTTGAGTTTCGCACGATTGCAACTGCAAAGATCCTCGAGCGTCTGAAGCTCATTGCGAAAGCTGAAAAGATTTCTGTTCCTGACGATGCCTTGCGCGAGATCGCGCGTACCGGCGAGGGCTCGATGCGCGATGCGCAATCGGCACTTGACCAGGTGATCAGCTTCGCCGGCGACAAGATCACGAAAGAAGATGTTGAGACGGCGCTCGGGGTCGCGGGCGCCGACATTCTCAAACGCATCATGGACAGCATCGCGGCAAACAGACCTGCCGAGGCGATCGCAGCCGTCGACGACATCGTCATGCGTGGTCATGACCTGCGAAACTTCTGTCGGGATCTGCTGGCGCACATTCGCGATTTGCTGGTGACAAAAGTCTCCGGCAATGAAGAGCTGCTGGAATCGGCGGTTTGTGAGCCGGCGGAATTGAAACGCCAGGCAGAGATGTTTTCGGAGTCGGATCTGGTTCGCTTCTTTCATTCGCTTGCCGAGACTGAAACAAAACTCCGCGCGGCCACGCAGCCGCGTTACCAGCTGGAGATCGGGATCGTAAAACTGATGGAACTGCGCGGCGTCGAGAGTATCAGCGAACTTATTCAACGACTCTCAGCACTCGAAGCAGGTGCCGGCAACGTACCGTCGTCGACGCGAACACCGCCGAGTTCGAGCGGAAGCGCGAACGTTCCAGGCAAGTCTAATCCGGCGCCAAGCTCGCGTCCGGCAGGGTCGTCGTTTACAGCTTCAACGGCGGTTGCGCCTGCGGCTGTTGCGCCGGTAATCGAGCGAGAAGTCGAAGAGAAGCTCGAAGCGCCGGCGCCTGTGCCCGGATCAGTAATCGACCGGATCAAAGCTGTTTTGGAAAGCCAGCGAAAGATGCTGCTGGTAACTGCGCTCGATTCGGCGCAGGCCGCAGCCGTTGAAGATAGTGAACTCTACGTTGAGTTTGCCCCTGACTCACGACATTTTCGCGATACGCTTTCGAAGCCTGAGAACATCAAGTTTGTGCGCGACGCGTGTCGCGACGTCACCGGGAAAGAGATTGGCATTCGCATTCTGGTGAAGGATCCGGCTGCGGACGGCGAGCCGCTGAGCCGTGAAGAAGAAGAACGTCTCGAGAAACAGCGGCTGCGACAGAAGGCTGAAAACGACCCGATGGTCAAACAGATGCTAAAGACTTTCCGCGGCGAAATAGTTGACGTACGGCGCGAGCCTTGAGACGAACAAAATCGATCAGGCCTTCGTATGTGGTTCCACTGTGGAGGTAACTTGAACGATGCGCGATCCGGTTTTAGCAGGGATTCTGAGTTTTATTATTCCGGGCGTGGGCCAGATTTACAACGGCCGCATTCTGGCGGGAATTCTGTGGCTGATTCTCACGCCGGGATTCTGGATTGGCACCGGCGGCACGCTTGGCTGGGTTTGCCACATCATCTCTGCCTACACCGCGTACTCCTACGCGAAAGACCACCCCGTCCGTATTTAGACAGACTACTTAGCCGCGGATTTACGCGAATAAACGCAGATAAAGAGAAACTGTTTCTGATTCGCGTTCATCCGTGTAAATCCGCGGCTAAGGCTTTTTCGGTGGGACGGCGCGTGGGATGTCCTCGGTATCAACGGCCTCGTCTACCTTCGTCGTTCCACCTCTCAAAATCGGCGGCAACTTCGTCACCGGCAAACTCACTGTCGCAATCGGATCGACGCGCCGAAGAATTGCGCCACCACGGCCAGCTACCCAAACATTCGTTCCGCCCCGGTACGCAATCGAAAACAACGACGCACTCGTGATCGAAGGCTGCACTTCCCACGTCTGTCCGGCATCACGGCTGTGAATGATGTTTCCCTGTTCGCCAACGACGAGCACGTCGTTCCGGCTCGCGAGCGCGACACCAAACAGATTGCCGTTGACGCCCGTTTCCAGATCCTTCCACGTCTCGCCACCGTCGTCAGTTCGCAGGATGACTCCACGCGCGCCGACAATGTAACCGCGTAGTGTGTCGGCAAATGCGAGCGCGTACAACCACTCATTCAGGTTGCGATCGACGCGCCTCCAGTTTTCACCGCCGTCTTCCGTGCGCAGGATCGTGCCGCCCGAACCGACGACAACTCCACGCAAAGGACCGACGAACTTAACGTCCTCGAGCCAGTTGAGCGAGTTTGATTGCTGGAACTGCCAGGTTGCACCTTCGTCGTTCGTATGCCAGATCGCGCCACGCGCGCCGACGACCCAACCCTGTTCGGGCGAAACAAACGAAACACCAAACAGATCTTCTTTTGCCGGACTCGCGATCGTAGTCCACGTCACGCCGCCGTTAACGGAATGAAGGATCGTGCCTTTGTCGCCGACAGCCCAACCTGATTCCTCGCCGATAAAGGTGATGGCGTGCAACGAAGCCGTCGAGCCTGACGGCCGTATGGTCCAATGTTTACCGCCGTTATTTGTGTAAAGAATTCGACCACGCTCGCCGACGGCCCATCCGCGCGAGTTGTCGATGAAGAAAATATTGGCCAAATCGTCGCGGCCGCCGTCGGTAAGCCTGTGCCACGACAAGCCACCATCCTCACTGCGAACGACGAGACCATCGGCGCCCGCTGCCCACCCAAGAGATTCGTCTGAGAAGAAAACTGTCGTGAGCTTTGGTCCAGTGCGAACGTTAATCGGCAACCAGATGTTTCCACCGTCGCCGGTCGTCAAAACAACTCCGGCATCGCCCGCGGCCCACCCGTGCATTTCGTCAGTAAAGTGGACTGTGTAGAGATCCGTGGTGACGAGCGACTCCTTGATGGTCCATGTTTCGCCGGCGTCTTCGGTTTGCAGGATCGTGCCGCGATAACCGACTGCGATGGCTTTTTTCTCAGAAATAAACGTGACGCCGGTGAGCGCGAAGTCGGTCAGTTTATTAGCGGGCTTCCACTCGTCGCCGCCGTCTGAAGTGACGAGGAGGGTTCCGTGTGCACCGACGGCGAGTCCGTTCTTCGTATCCGCGAAAGCGATTGAAAACAGGTGTGTCGATGTTTGACTTGTTTGCGGTTTCCAGGTCTTGCCGCCGTCGGTTGTCGCGATGATCGAGCCAAACGTTCCGACCGCCCAGCCGAACATCGGTTGCTTCGGCGCAAACGTTACCGCGAAGAGATGATCGCGAACACCGCTTTGTCGCAGCACCCACTTGCCGCCCGCGTTTGAAGTCGTCAACACAACCCCGCGCGCGCCCGTGATCACCACGCGCGAGCGGTCCTTGACGTACATTCCATAAAGCGTGGTGTGGGTCGGCGTCCTCTGTTCTTCCCAATCGAAGCCGCCGTTGTTGGTAGTTAAAACGACGCCGTTCCCACCGGCAGCCCAGCCGCGTTTCTTGTCGGGTGCAAACCGGATCGCGTGGATTGAATTGCCCTGCGGCAGAGGGTTTTGCCATTGCCAGCCGCGAAATGGATCCTGCGCCTGGGTGAGCGACACACCCAGCAGGTGCAGGACGACAATGAGGGCCGGGGCAATGATTCTATGCATGATAGGGCGCGTTAGGGGAGACCGAATTATAGGGGCACAGATCAACGAGGAGCAAACGCAGACTATCCGCTCAGGCAACTTCCGTGGTGCCGACTTTGTCTACCGCGTCTCTCAGGATCGACTCATCGACGTGCCCGGCGGCAGCGATACGGCGCGCGGCGTCGTCTGCTGCTTCCTGAAGCAGGTGACCTGCGTGGCCGCGCGTCCATTCCCATTTCACCTGATGTGGTGCCGCCGCGCGATCGAGTCGTTCCCACCACGGCAGGTTTGCCTTGCGACGAAAACGACCGCTCATTGTTTCGACAACGTACCGCGAATCGGTAAAGACATTTACCTTGCAAGGCTGCTTCAACGATTCGAGACCAACTGCCGCGGCCGCAATCTCAGCCTGCTGGTTTGTCGCGACGCCTAAATATTCACCGACGGCGCGCCAGTGACCTTTGTAACCCAACAGCGCCACTGCCGCCGCGCGACTCGCGGCCTGTCCATTCCCAAGGCTCGAGCCGTCGCAGAAAATTGCGACCTGCTTGAGCGCAGCACTTTTCTTTTCGCCGTTTCGCACGATGGAATCGATAAGGTGAGACGTAGCCTATCACGCAACGAGGGGAAATTGTAGAATCTGGAGCACCGAATCAACGGAGGAAAATGAATGACGACGGAAGTCGAACGAATTCGCGATCAGTTTCGCCGTGCGTTTGACGGTGAAGCGTGGCATGGACCATCGGTGCTGTCGTTGCTCGACGGCGTGAGCGCGCAGCAGGCCGCGGCACATCCGATTCCTGGCGCACACTCGATCTGGCAGTTGACGTTGCACATCGCTGCGTGGGAACGCGCGTGCAAACGACGTCTCGAAGGTGATCCGGCACAACTGACAGATACCGAAGACTGGCAGCCCATCAACGATACGAGCGAAGCAGCGTGGGAGAATACGAAGCAGCAGTTGATCGACAATCATCGTGAGCTGTTGGAAGCGATTGCGAGAGTGGATGACGCGCGACTGAACGACCCGATCGTGAAAGATAGTGCATCGAGTGTCTATGTAACTCTTCACGGCGGCGTGCAGCACGATCTTTATCACGCCGGACAAATTGCAATGTTAAAGAAAGCGCTGGTGAACCTATGAGTGGACTATCGAGTAAAGATTGCGTTCCGTGTCGCGGTGGCGTGCCGCCGCTGGGGCGAGAAGAGATTGGCAAATTCCACCAGGAGCTCGACGGGTGGGAAGTGGTTAATGATCATCACTTAAAAAAGAGTTACAAGTTTTCAAACTTCATCGAAGCGCAGACGTTTGTGAATCGCGTTGGAAACCTGGCGGAGGAGCAGGGGCATCATCCTGATTTCTGCTTTGGCTGGGGGTACGCGGAGATCTCGATCTGGACGCACAAGATCGATGGATTGACGGAAAGCGATTTCATTCTCGCGGCCAAGATCGACAAACTGTAAACCAGCCGCGGATTTACGCGAATAAACGCAGATAAAAATTTCTTCATCTGTGTTTATCCGCGTAAATCCGCGGCTGAAGTTCTTCCGTACTAAAGCAAAACAGGCATGACTGAATAACCACCTAACCCCCACCCGTTTTCTCTCCCAATCCTGATAATTCGCGTCGGCACGACGGTTGCCGTTACCTCCGCCAGACACTGTTTGTTGGGGGGAGGGTTGTATGGCAACGAAGGCACAGTTAGTAACAGGACTTTTTAAGAGCAAGATCTCGGCTGAGTCAGCAGTCGATGCGA
>DASUPZ010000285.1:0-5046 GCA_036280855.1 Pyrinomonadaceae bacterium
TGTTCCCTCCTTAATCATCTGATCGGTCTCGCGATTCGTCGACGAGATCAAACGAAAATCCACCGGTATCTCTCGTTCGTCGCCGACCCGTCGCACTGTTCTCTCCTGCAACACTCGAAGCAATTTCGTCTGCAGGTAGACGGGCATTTCCGCAATCTCGTCCAGCAGCAGCGTGCCGCCGGCAGTTGCTTCGATCAAACCTCGTCGATCGTGATCGGCTCCAGTAAATGCTCCTTTTTTATATCCAAACAATTCTGACTCGATCAGTGTGGCGGGAATCGCGGCACAATTTATGCGAATGAACGGACGTGCAGCACGCCTGCTCTCAGCGTGCAAAGCACTCGAGATCATTTCTTTGCCGGTGCCTGATTCGCCTTCTATTAAAACGGAAGCGTCTGATGGGGCAGCAGTATGAATTATGTCGCGTACCTGACGCAGTTGTGGATTGTTGCCGACAATTCCGAAATCACTGCCGGCACATTCGGGCTTGTTCTTTGCGGGCATTTGCGAAACCTTTCAATCGACACACTTCCAGGGATTGCGTCGTCGGGGAGAGATTCTGGGCAAAAAACAAAGCAGTAATTCAGTACGAGGTTCTGAAAGGTGCGCCGCTGGGAGGCGGGCGGCAGGAATGATCTACGGAATCAGTGTAGAAGATTAGAAGAAATTGAGAAGATTTTTACACAAAACCGAAAATAACCACGGATGACGCAGATCTGTTAAATCGATTTACACAGATCCGCGTTCATCCGTGGTTACGGTTCCAGTCGTGTTAATCCTGTACAAAAGGAAGCTATGTTTGTAGACTGACTTGCCAGATCGATCCTCAGTTTTCAGGAGAATTTGAAAATGTGTTCCCCCCGCAATGCCCAGATCATTGCACTGCTGATCAGCGTTTCCTTTTTGTTCGGACCGGCTTTTGCCACAGCTCAAACAACCGCACCAAAAGCACAAGCGCCCGCTAAAGCTGCTGAGCCCGACAAAAAACGTGATTACTCAAACGAAGCTCTTGTTGTCGAACAGTTGAGCACCGTCTACCGCTTTGAGCGCGACGGCACGGGTCAACGTGAGTTGAACTTCCGCGCCAAAGTCCAGAGCGATGCGGGCGTTGAACGTCTCGGCCAGCTCGTTTTCGGCTACACATCCGCCAATGAAAAACTCGACATGGACTTCGTTCGCGTGCGTAAGTCTGATGGAGCCGTGGTTAACGCCGCCGCCAGCGACATTCAGGACCTGAGTGCTCCGCTCGCACGCGAAGCGCCGATTTACACTGACCTCCGCCAAAAACACATAACCGTCCCGGGCCTGCGACCCGGCGACGTGCTCGAGTATCGAATGGTGTGGAACGTTCACACACCGATGGCTCCAAATAATTTCTGGGTAGAGCACGACTTCATCACGAGGGGACCGATCGTTCTCAACAACGAGTTGATCGTAAACATTCCCGCTGCCAGCAAGGTCAAACTCAAAACTGAGCCAGGCTTTGAACCCGCGATCAAAGATGACGCGGACAGGCGCGTCTATTCGTGGAAGCACGCCAACCTGAAGTCAGCCGAAGAAGAAGAAAAAGAAAGGGAAGAAAAGGAAAAGAAGGGCGAAGAAGAGGAAGAGGAAAAAGATCCGGAAGAGATACGCACGCACGTTCAACTTACCACTTTTCAGAACTGGGAAGAGGTAGGTAAGTGGTACGACAACCTGCAAAAAGATCGGGTCGTGCCTGACGACAAGATCAAAGTTAAAGCGGAAGAAATCATCCGCGGGCGCGCGACTGAAAAAGAGAAGGTCACGGCGCTCTACGAATACGTCGCGAAGAATTTCCGTTACGTAAGTCTTTCGTTAGGTCAGGGCCGATACCAGCCGCACGCCGCCGCCGACGTGATGTCGAATCAATACGGCGACTGCAAAGACAAGCACACCCTCCTCGCTTCCATGCTGTCTGCGACCGGACTGCGCGCGTATCCCGTGTTGATCAATTCAAGACGCAAGCTCGATCTCGACATGCCTTCGCCCGGCCAGTTTGATCACGTGATCACCGCGATCCCGGTCGGCAACGAAACGATTTGGGCCGATACGACCTCGGAAATCGCACCAGTCGGACTTTTGTCTCCTCCCTTGCGCAATAAGAAAGCGTTGATGATTCCGATCTCAGGTCCGGCGCGGTTGGAAACTACGCCGGCCGAGCCTCCATTCCTTTCCGCGGAGCGCGTGACGATGGAAGGCACAGTTGACGATCTCGGCAAGCTCACGGCTAAAGCTCACATGGTGCTGCGTGGCGATTCCGAAATGTACATGCGCTACATGTTTCGCCGCACAGCAAAGAGCAACTGGAAGAGCCTGGGATATTTTCTCGCGATGGCCAGTGGCATTCAGGGTGAAGTCACCGACATCAAACCGTCTGATTCCGCCGTTCTCGACAAACCGTTCGAAGTTGAGTTCAACGTTTCGAAGGCTGATTTTCTCGACTGGTCGAGCAAGAAGCTGAAGATCGCACTTCCGTTTCCGCCGCTTCACCTGTCGCAGTTTGACGGTAGGAAAGCTTCGAGCAAGAAGCCGCTCGAGCTCGGTCCGCCGATTGATATTCACTACTCTCTGAAAATTACGCTGCCGAGTAAATATCAAGCTCGCCTGCCGCTTTCTCTAAAGATAAATCGCGACTACGGCGAATACGCCGCGGATTACAAACTCGAAGGACAAACGCTCATCGGCGAGCGGCGTTTCCGTTTGCGACAACGCGAGTTGCCCGCGGAACGTTTGCAGGACTATAGCGCGTTCGTCGCGGCTGCGCGTTCCGACGGCTCGCAGACACTTTCGCTCGAAACCGAGATCGCAGGCATGCCCGCGATTCCTGAGACGGTCAAGATTGACGATCTACTCCAGGCTGCGCAGGCGGCGTTAACCAACAGGAATTATCCGGTTGCAGAACAACTCCTCAAACGCGTTGTCGAGAAAGAGCCGAAACACAAAACCGTCCGTCGCAATCTCGGTTTCGTGCTCGCGGAACAACGCAAGTTTCCTGAAGCTATCGAAGTGCTGAAGGAGCAAACGAAGATCAATCCGTTTGAGGACTATGCTTACAACCTGCTCGGCCGCGTTTACTGGCAGCAGCAGGATTACGCGAATGCCGAAGCAAGTTTCCGCAAACAGATCGAAGTGACTCCGTTGGACCAGTATGCTCACGCGAGTCTCGGTGAGGTGCTGATCGAGTGGCGCAAGTACAAAGAGGCTGTTCCCGAGCTCGAACGCGCTATCTCGCTTGCGCCTGAACGCGAGATGGTCCACGTCAGTCTTGGCCGTGCTTACCTGAACCTTGGTCAGCAGGAGAAAGCGATCGCGGCGTTTGAAGAAGCGTTGAAACTCGATCGCAGTCCCGGCGTGCTGAACAACGTCGCGTACTTCCTTGCCGAGAAGGGCGTTCAACTCGATAAAGCGCTCGGCTACGCAGAATCGGCAGTGACGACCGTCGCAACGAACCTGCGAAATGTGCAGGCGAGTAATCTGATGATCGAGGATCTCGGTTACGTCGCATCGCTCGGTGCATATTGGGACACGCTGGGCTGGGTTTATTTCCAAAAGGGCGACGTCGACACCGCGGAGAAATACATCAAGGCGGCGTGGCTTCTTCAGCAGCACAGTGAAGTGGGCCATCACATGGGAATGATCGCGGAGAAACGCGGCAAGAAAGATGAGGCGATTGGGATGTACGCACAAGGCGTCGTCGCTTTTCGCGTCGTACCTGAAGCTCGCGAGAGTTTGGAACGATTAGTCCCGGCAAATGCTCTTGAGAAGTTGTTACAAACGGCCAGGAAAGATCTCGAGGCTTACAACATCGTGACTCTTGGTCAACTCGCGCCCGATCTCAAAGCACCGGCCGAAGCTGAGTTTTACCTCGTGTTCGGACCAGGCGCAGCACGGAATGCCGAAGTTGTGGATGTGAAGTTCATCAAGGGAGCTGATAGTTTGAAAGCCCTTGGACCACAACTGAAGTCGATCAAAAGCCCGCTCGTGTTTCCCGACTCTTCGCCGACGAAGGTAGTGAGGCGCGGAGTTCTCGTTTGCCAGCCGAAGCCGGGCGCCTGCACGTTTAAGATGATGAGTCCGGATCTGATCGCGTCGATCGATTAGTTTGTTTGGGAGGATTTGGAGATGATCAAAAGATCACTGCCGCTTCTGATCGCACTCGTCAGCTTGAGTGCCATTTGCAACGCTCAATCTCCGAATCTTCTCAAGAACCCGAACGCGGATCAGCAAACGGCGTCCTGGCGAGTGTTCAAGGACGCTACCGTTGAAGATTCCAGCTTTGTTGTCCGTAACGGCGGTTATTTTTTGCAGGACGTCGAGTTGCCGGATGATGCCGTGGGGCAGTACGCCGTTTTTGTTGGCCGCGGCTCGACCGAGTGGATCGATCCTAATGGAACGATTACGGGTGTGCCTTACCTCTACGGCTACATGATGGTTGATAACGAAAGAATCGTGGATTACCTGCAGGGTCAGAATATGCGGGCGCACCCCGCCACGATCAGCGAGTGGTCGACGATGTGGGGAATCTTTCAGGTGCCTGTTGGGACAACAAAAATCAGGTTTTTTCTAAACCAGGGTTTGCATAAGGACGTGCCCCACAACGGTTCAGCCGCACGGTTCGACGATCTTGGTCTATACCTGTTTGCGACGCACAAAGAGGCCAGAGATTTTGCTACGCAGTACGGCATTCCGCGTTGAGCCTTAAGATTTAGTCGGAGGCGCAGTCGCGCGGGCCTGCGACATCTGCTTTAGAAATCTTTTGGCGACCTTACCCGCGACTGTGCCTCCAAGCGAACTCAACTTACCACTGGCGACGACTATGTTTGTTCTTCGATCGATCGCCGTGTAGACGTACTTCGTAAACACGTCGTGTCCGAGTTCGAGGATCAGATCCGCGGCGCCTTCATCTCTGGTTATCACCAAACCCAGCTGCGAAAACTCCGGCCGCTTTTGTAGCTTTGTTTCAACGACAGACGCGCCGACAAGCACTGACGACGACTTCACGTAAATCGTTTTCGCTGACCGGAG
>DASUPZ010000286.1:0-6665 GCA_036280855.1 Pyrinomonadaceae bacterium
CAGCGCAAATAATGCAGTTTTAACGGGGCCAGGAAGTTGGGACTGGCAGCAACGGCCGTTTCAATCTTTTTTGCGTACTCATGAAAGACCGGCTCGCGACCGGGAATGATTTTCGCGATGATCGTGAACCCGTAACAGGCCGGGGACTTCGGGAAAATGGGTCCAAACTTACCTTGCGGCAGAGATGCCAGGTCCTGTGCCATGGCCATCGCCTGCGGTTTGATCTCCATGCTGATGCTCCTTATTCTTGTAGGTGCCGGAGTCGCTAGCCACGTCCGGGTTCAGAATCGTAATCAGGAAAGAGGGGGTTAATCACTGTCAGTATTGACAGTCGGACCGCGTCCTGGCGAAGTCGCCTTGACAACTTTTTAAGGCCAAAGGTATTCTAGCCGTTCGCGTTTTACTCGCTGAAAACAGAGATAGTTAACTATGTCGACATACTTCCCCAGCGGTAAGGAACTCGCTGGAAGACGAAAATGGTACGTGGTTGATGCGAGCGGCCAGACGGTTGGTCATCTCGCGTCTGAGGTTGCTTCGATCCTGACCGGCAAGCGCAGTCCCGAATGGACCCCCTTTCTCGACACTGGCGATCACGTCGTTGTGATCAATGCTCGCAAGGCAGTATTGAAGGGTAACAAGGTCGAACAGAAACTCTACCGCCATCACACTCTGTATCCCGGGGGTCTCAGAGAGACCACCGCCAAAGAGATGATTGCCAAAAAGCCGGAGAAGGTCATCGAGCTTGCCGTTAAGGGCATGCTGCCGAAGAACAAGCTCGGCAAGGCAATGGCGAAGAAACTCAAGGTTTACGCCGATGCCGAGCATCCGCACTCAGCCCAGCGCCCGCAACCACTCGACCTTACTCACAAAGCAGATTCAAAGTAGACAGACCCGAAAGATAAGAAGGAAAGATTACTGTGGCTGAAATTCAGTATTACGGAACGGGACGGCGGAAGTCGGCAACCGCACGGGTCTATTTGCGACCAGGCGGCGGCGAGGTCAAGGTCAATCACAAACCTTTCGACCGCTATTTTCCGAATGAAACGCTGCGCATGATCATCCGCCAACCATTGCAGTTGACGGAAACGTCGAACAAGTTTGATTTGGTAGTTAACGTGAGCGGCGGTGGCCCGGCGGGCCAGGCCGGAGCGATTCGTCACGGCATCACTCGCGCTTTGCTCGAATACAATGCCGACCTGCGACCGGCACTCAAACACGCCGGCCTGATCACTCGCGATCCCCGAATCAAGGAACGCAAGAAGTACGGACAAAAGGGCGCTCGGAAACGCTTCCAGTTCTCCAAGCGATAAGACATTTTCGATTTTCGATTGCCGATTGCCAATTGAAAAAGCGGTCCCGCAGGTTGAACTCAAATCGGCAATTGACAATCGGCAATGAAATGAAACCATTGTCGCAGCACGATTGGTTGCTTCAAACAAGTCGAGCGGCTGCGGCGAGTACATTAAACCAATTGACGAGAAGGAGACTTTAGTTTGGTTTCGGTTACCATGAAAGAGCTGCTGGAGGCCGGTGTTCACTTCGGCCACCAGGTACGGCGCTGGAATCCAAAGATGAAGGAGTACATCTTTGGCGAGCGCAATGGCATTTACATCATCGACCTGCAAAAGACCCAGCGAATGTTTCGCGAGGCAATCGCCTTCGTTACCAACCTCATCGCTGAAGACAAAGGAAAGACAGTTCTTTTTGTAGGCACTAAGCGACAGGCCCAGGATGCGATTCGCGAAGAGTCGGAGAAGTGCGGGCAATATTACGTCAACCAGAGATGGCTCGGTGGTCTGCTCACCAATTTCCAGACGGTCCAGAAGTCGATCAAGCGTCTGAAGGATCTCGAGAGTATGCAGACCGATGGTCGTTACGAGAAGATGACCAAGAAGGAGCGCATCAAGCTCGACCGCGAACGCGAGAGTTTGAATAAAAACCTCTCCGGCATCAAATCGATGACGCGTCTTCCGGATGCGGTCTTTATCATCGACGTTAAGAAGGAAGAGATTGCAGTCGCCGAAGCCAACCGTCTCGGGATTCCGATCGTTGCAGTTGTCGATACAAATTGTTCACCCGAAGGAATTGATTACGTAATACCAGGAAACGACGATGCTTTGCGTGCAGTGCGGCTGTTCGCCTCCAGGATCGCGGACGCGATTGTCGAGGGCAATCAAATCGCCACTGAAGGCGGTGTGGTTCCTTCGGAGTTGACCGAAGATGCCGGCGAGGGCGCGGCAGGGGCAGGCGAAGGTGCTGCCGGTGCGGCTGCGGCAAGCGAACTCTTATCCGGTGATGACCAGGGCGGCGTCAGTGGCGGGGAGGCGCAATCCGAAACCATGACATCGCAGGGCGCAGATGCGGCGGAAACTCAAGCGGCGCCCGATGAGAGCACTGAATCTGTCGTGGCGGCGAGCTAAGCGATAATCCTTACTCATCGGTGAGCGCAGCCTTCAAGCGGACCAATCCGCAGGGCTGCGTTTTTCATTGAACACAAATAAATTAAGTATTCGGAGAGATTGGGAATCATGCCTGAAATTACAGCAACGGCAGTAAAGCAGCTTCGTGAAAAGACCGGAGCCGGAATGATGGAGTGCAAGAATGCGCTCGTCGAGGCAGGTGGGAATGAAGAGAAGGCAGTCGACATCCTGCGCGAGCGCGGCCTCGCGTCTGCGAAAAAGCGTGAAGGCCGGATTGCGGCTGAAGGTATCGTAGGTTCTTACATCCACATGGGTGGAAAGGTCGGCGTGCTGGTGGAGTTGAATTGCGAAACTGACTTCGTCGCGCGTGGCGAGGAGTTTCAGCAGCTCGTGAAGGACATTGCGATGCACGTCGCGGCCGCTGAACCGCGCTATGTTTCGCGTGAAGAAGTGCCGGCGGCCGTGCTCGACAAGGAGCGCGAGATCGCGCGTGCGCAAGCGATGAACGAGCCAAAGAACGCAAACAAACCGGAACAAGTGATCGACAAGATCGTCGAAGGCCGGCTCAACAAGTTTTATGAAGAGACTGTTCTGGTCGATCAGCCGTTTGTAAAAGATCCGGCGAAGACTGTCGGCGAACTGGTGACCGAGAAAGTTTCGAAGACGGGCGAGCGCATCACGGTGCGAAGGTTTACGCGCTACAAGATGGGTGAAGGCCTCGAACGTCGCAGCGAGGACTTCGGCAGCGAAGTGGCGTCGCTGGTGGGATAGAAGCAATAGGTCCTATAAGACCTATAGGACCTATATGACCTATTTTTCATGACACCTGAACCCCAAAAGCCTGCTTTAACCTATCGCCGCGTGTTGCTGAAGATTTCCGGCGAGGCGTTGATGGGCGAGCAGAATTACGGCATCGACGTCAACGTCGCGCGCAGCGTTGCCGAGGAGCTGAAAGCGGTTCATCGCCTCGGCGTGCAAGTAGCTGTCGTAGTCGGCGGCGGTAACATCTTCCGCGGCGTGTCGAAGAGCGCAGGCAACATGGATCGCTCCTCGGCTGACTACATCGGCATGCTCGCTACCGTAATGAACGCGGTCGTGTTGCAGGACGCGCTCGAAAAAATCCAGGTCGATACGCGCGTGTTGTCAGCGGTCGACATTCCGCAGTTGGCGGAATCGTTTATTCGCCGTCGTGCCGTCAGGCACCTTGAAAAAGGCCGGGTCGTGATTTTCGCAGCCGGTACCGGCAACCCTTACTTCACCACCGATTCGGCGGCTGCACTCCGGGCACTGGAGATCAAAGCCGACATCATTTTGAAGGCGACGAAAGTTGACGGCATCTATTCCGCGGATCCGATGACTGACTCAACTGCCGAGCGCTTCAACGAGATCTCTTATCGACAGGTGCTCGAGAAACAGCTCCGCGTGATGGATGCCTCGGCGATCTCTTTGTGCATGGACAACAACCTGCCTATCATCGTCTTCAATATGAAAGAGCCGGGGAATATCGAGCGAGTGGTCAAGGGTGCGAGCGGCGTGGGCACTAAAGTTGGTTAACTAATCACTTCAGTGGAGTTCAAGCGAGATGAGTGAAAAGGACGTAATCAAGGAAACGCGGCCACGAATGGACACGGTCATCGAAGACTTCCGGCGCAAACTCGCGACTGTCCGAACCGGTCGTGCCGCCGTCAGTCTGCTCGACACTGTGATGGTTGATTACTACGGCACGATGACGCCGCTGAGCCAGATGGCTTCAGTGCACGCGCCCGAGCCGCAGATGCTCACCGTGCAGCCGTGGGATCAAACACAGATTGGCGCGGTCGAGAAGGCAATACGCGCCGCGGATTTGGGATTGAATCCTTCAAACGACGGCAAACTCGTGCGTATCCCGATTCCGCCACTCACGGAAGAACGCCGCAAACAACTGGCGAAGCAAGTGCACGACATCGCCGAAGATCACCGCACGGCGATTCGCAACGTGCGCCGCGACGGCAACGATCGTCTGAAGAAGATGCTGAAAGACAAGCAAATCTCCGAAGACGCCGAACGCGACGCCCTCGACGAGATCCAGAAACTCACCAACAGCTACATCACAAGGATCGACGATCTGAGCAAGACCAAAGAACAAGAAATCATGAGTGTGTGAGTCTTGTTAGACAGGATTGCAGGATTTACAAGATTCACAGGATTAAATCTTGTAAATCCTGATAATCATGTAAATCCTGTCAACTAGCGGGGTATAGCAAACGCATCCTCAGGAAGTTGTTGATTTATCTTAACTTCCTTCACGCTGAACTCCGCGAAGAACGCCCCCATCGGCATCTCGAACTTCTGCGAGAAACTCGTCGGTATCAGCACGCCCTCGACTTCCTTGAACTTGCTGTTTTCAGTTCCGAGCGTGACGCCGGCGTAGTAGATGAAGAAACTCATCACTCGTCCAGTCTTGGGATCGACGTAGTAATCGGTCGTGTAGCCTTCCGGATCCACCAAACGAAACCCGCGCTGCTTTTTCTTGTCAGGAATCGCTTCAATCTTGTTTCCCGTTTGATCGAACCGCGCGAGTGCGCCCAGACCAAACTTCGTGAGGGGCGGCATCTGCACGTTCGGCATCGAGCTGTAAGATTGCTCGCCATCGTAGATCTGTTTGAACACGATCGCCGGACGAGCATCGATCTCCATTCGCAACTTCGGTCCCGCAGTCACGAGCGAGAACCCACCGGGAATCGACTGCACGCTATTCGGAGGATAAAGCTGGACCGACCCTCTCAGGATCATGTTCTGCACGTTGCGAAACTTCTCTCCACCCTGGGCGGTGAACGCCGCTTTTGCGAGGTCCATCGGCGAAGTTTCAGCAGTGATCGCGATCGCCGGCGCGCCATTGCTCGCGGGAGTAGTCTTCGGCTCTTGCGCGCAGATCGTCACACAACAACTAAAACAAACAGCTAATGCAAGGATAAAGCTCTTCATTTCAAACCTCTTTAGGCCACAAGAAGGCACAAAAACATAAATGAATGCGATTGTGCCTTTTGTGCTTCTTTGTGGCTTCAATCAAAAATTCAATCGTACCTGCGCGTAAATGCGGCGGTTGCCGGCGCCGGCGCTCCCGCCACCACCAAATCCGCCAAACGCGCCACCCAAGCCGAGCGACTCTCCAAATCTCGGCGACGACAGATTACCAACAGGCGTGGAAAGATTCACGTGGTTGAGCAGGTTCTGGAAGTTGAGCGAAACGTTGAGATTGAAACGTTTCTCGCTGGGCGCAGCGCCACCGCCACCCTGCGGCGCCAGTCCGACAGCCGCCACTCTCGTACCACCACCAGCGGCCGCCGCCGGTGCGGCGCCACTTGCCGGCGCAGCAGCATTGCCTTTATTCCCAAACGCAAACGCACGGCTGACACGCAGGTTCACGACAAACGCACCCGGCGCCTGGCCAAAGTTTCTCGGAATGATCGTCTCGCCGAACTTCGGATCGAGATTGAAATTCCCGAAACGCGTACACCTGCTGTTCTGCGCGGAACAATCGGCGTTTGGACCAGCAAAGCTGGGCCGCTCGTTAAACTGCCGGTCCAGGTTTCGATCCTGCCCGGTGGTGATATTGAAGCCTGGTCCAGTGTTGGCCACCACGAACGGGTTCAGCACCACTTTCCACGGCATGTTTATCGTTCCAAATATAGTAAACCGGTGCCGGATATCGAACGAACTGCGTCCAAACTCACCCGACGCGTCATACGAATTCATCGGAAACAGCTGCCCGCCCTGACCGTCCGTGTCGTTAGTCGACTTGCTCAGCGAATAGTTGCCGTTGAGCTGAAACGTTCTACTCAAACGACTATTGAAGCCGATAAACATCTGTCGCTGGTTGAACTGTCCACTCGCTTCATAGCGATTGATCTCACCCTGCGTCGGATCGGGTCGCAGTCCATTCGGCGTCAGTTGCGTAATCGTACTGGGGAGGGGCGCGTTAATGTCGCGGGCGCGAATCACGTGCACGATGCGAATGTTGTAGAAGCCGACGAACATCGTGATGTTGCGCGGGAGCTGTCGTTCCACCTGCGTGCCGACGACGAACACGGTCGGAATTTGCAGGTTCGGATCTACCGTCCAGACCGACTGCTGCGTCGCGGGTATCCCGGCGACTGAAGGAACAGCAGTCGGGCTCCACTGATTGAGTATTGAATAAATGCCGGCGACGTTCGGCAGTTGCTGCTCCGCCACGGACGGAGGTGTGAGACGATCGATAGGTTCGGT
>DASUPZ010000287.1:0-4523 GCA_036280855.1 Pyrinomonadaceae bacterium
GGCGCCGCTTTGTTATCGACAACGCCCGATCGAGTACTAAAGCGGCGCCCGGCCGCCGCACTCCAAGGAGGGGTCAAATATTATGATTGTTATACCTGCAATCGATTTAAGAAATGGGCGATGCGTGCGGCTGATGCAGGGACGAAAGTCTGACGTTACTGTTTACAACGATAATCCCGTTGAAGTAGCGAGAGGATTTGCAAGTGCCGGAGCGGAGATGATTCACGTCGTCGATCTCGACGGCGCGTTCAGCGAGCCGGATTCACCAAATCGAGCGGTTGTAGAAAACATATTGAGAGCAGTTGATGTGCCCATCGAATTTGGCGGCGGCGTAAGATCACTCGACGACGTGCAGCGGCTTTCCGAAGCAGGCGTGGCGCGTGTTGTGTTGGGCACTGTAGCTGCCGAGTCGCCGGATTCGTTGAAAGAATTCGTGGACCGATTCGGAGAGAAAATTTGTGTGGGAATCGATGCACGTGACGGACGCGTGATGTCGCGCGGTTGGGAGAAAGCGACAGAAGTAGAAGCAGTGGATCTCGCGCGAACAGTTGCAGCATGCGGTGTCGAACGGATCATTTACACTGACATCGCTCGCGACGGAACACTCGTTGGTCCAAACATCGAGCAGACACTCGCCGTCGCTCGCGCCGCGAACGTCAAGGTGACTGCGTCGGGTGGTGTTTCGAGTATCGCGGATATTGAACGGTTAAGTGCATTGAATGAGCCCCGCATAGACAGTGTTATTGTGGGCAAGGCTCTGTATGAGGGGAAGATCAAATTTTTGCCGCGGATTTCCGCGGAGAAACGCGGATTATGAACATATTTGTTGATGGAATATTGAAAGATCGGGTCGCATTTGTCACCGGCGGCGGCACGGGGATAACCGGCGGCGTGGCGCGTGCATTTGCCGAAGCCGGCGCGAGTGTTGCCCTCGTCAGCCGGAAGATGGACCACCTGCAACCCGCGGCTGATGCGATAAACAACAACGGCGGCAAAGCGCTTCCGGTTGCTGCCGACGTCCGGAATGTCGAGGAAGTCGAGAAGGCGGTTGCACAAACTATCGAACATTTCGGGAAGATCGACATCGTTGTAAACGGCGCTGCCGGCAACTTTCTTTGCAGTGCGGAAGAGTTGTCGCCAAATGGTTTCGGCACTGTTGTCGATATCGATCTGAAAGGCACGTTTAACGTCTGCCGCGCCGCGTTCGCTCAACTGAAGGAACATCGCGGGCAGATTCTGAACATCAGCGCGACGCTTCACTATCTCGGTACGCCGTTGCAGCTTCACGTGTCTGCGGCGAAAGCGGGAGTGGATGCACTCACGCGCAATCTCGCAGTTGAGTGGGGCCGCCACGGCATACGCGTCAATGCAATCGCGCCTGGTCCAATCGAAGACACTGAAGGCATGCAGCGCCTCATCCCCGAGCCCGTCAAAGAGCGGTTAAAAAAGCATATTCCGATCGGTCGCTTCGGGCGCATCGCCGATATCGAAAAGGCGGCCCTGTTTATTTGTTCGGATGCGGCGAGTTATATCAACGGGACCGTGCTGGTGGTCGATGGCGGGCAATGGCTCGCTGCCAATCGCCTGGTGGGAGGTTAAGCCGCAAAAGAGCACAAGCACCAAGCAGTCGACTGTGCCTTTTGTGTTTGAGTTTATATATGCTCGATCTGCAACCTGCAACGTTCGAGGCGTTTGAAGACGAGGCCCGGCAGGGCAACGTCGTGCCGGTAGTGCGTTCCGTGCTCGCGGACCTGCACACGCCCGTCGGCGCCTTCATGCGCATCGCCGATAACGCGCCTTACGCGTTTCTGCTCGAATCCGTCGAAGGTGGTGAACGCATCGCGCGCTATTCGTTTCTCGGTGCACATCCGGAAATGATCGTGCGCGGCAAGGGTATGCAGACCTATGTCGAGCGCGACGGCAAAACGGAATCGTATCCAATCGTCGCAACCGCGTGGGTCAGAGACTATTTTCGCGGGCGATCGTTAGCGCGCCGTTCCGCCCTGGTGCCATTTGCCGGCGGCGCTGTCGGATACGTCGGTTACGATGCCGCACACTGGTTTGAACCAGCTTTGAGAAACGACGAGACGCAACCGCTCGATGGTGGTCCAACCGATGCTGTGTGGATGTTTTATCGCAATGTAATCGCTTTCGATCGCGTCAAGCAACGACTCGAGATCGTTTCGATCGTCTTCACTGAAGAGGCCGGCGGCAGTCGCGACAAGCTGCGACAGCTTTACGACGAGGCAGTCGCACGCACGAAACAGGTGGAAGCGACGATCTTTGAAAGTGGACCCTTGCCGCCGCGATCCTCGACACCAGACGACAAGTCAAACGTCTCGCTGCAATCAAACTGGGCTCGCCGCGCTTTTGAAGACGGCGTGCGGCAGGTGAAAGAGCACATCGCCGCCGGCGATTGCTACCAGGTGGTGCTCTCGCAAAGGTTCTCGTCGAAGTTTGCCGGCGACCCGCTACAGATCTATCGAGCACTGCGCGCGATCAATCCTTCGCCTTACATGTTCTTCCTGCGGCTTGGCGATGAAACCGTCGTCGGCGCTTCGCCCGAGATGCTCGTGCGTTGTCACGGGCAGCGACTCGACTATCGCCCGATCGCAGGCACGAGAAAACGTGGCGCCACCGAAACTGAAGACTGGATGCTCAGCGAAGACTTGAAGACAGACGAGAAGGAGATCGCGGAGCACATGATGCTCGTCGATCTTGGTCGCAACGATCTCGGACGCGTTTCGGACTACGGCTCGGTTAAAGTTGAAGACCTGATGCGAGTTGAGCGTTACTCGCACGTGCAGCATCTTGAAACGAGTCTTCGTTCGCGCTTGCGCGACGATCTCGATCGCTTTGATGCCCTCGCGTCGTGTTTTCCGGCGGGCACGGTAACAGGAGCGCCGAAGATTCGCGCGATGGAGATCATTCGTGGACTCGAGCCCGAGCGGCGCGGGATCTACGCTGGTTCAGTGTTGTACATGGATTATGCTGACAACCTCGATTCGTGTATTGCGATTCGAACGATTGTGTTGCGGGATGGGCAGGTGTTCGTGCAGGCGGGCGCGGGCATTGTTGCGGATTCGGTTCCGGAGCATGAGTATGCGGAGACGGTGAACAAGGCGCGCGCGATGTTTCGAGCGATCGAGATGGCGTCACGTGATTTTTAGACAGGAATGGCATGATGGGGATGATTTACAGGATTTTATTAGCAATTGTTTTGGCGCAGGCGGGCGTGCAGGAGGCGCCGAAGAAGGCTAACAACAGAGGCCAGGCACCGGCAGCGATTGCGGAACCGTTTGACGGCGCATCTGTGGAGAAGATGGCGAGTCAATGTGTGACGCTCGAGACGGAACTCGGAGCGATCGAGATCGCGATGACGCCTGAAAATGCGCCGGAGTCGGTCAGGAATTTTCTGAACCTCGTGGCTATGGGAGCGTACGACACCACCACTTTTAGTCGCGTCGTAAGGAACTTCGTAATTCAGGGAGGCAATCTTCAGACAAGTGAGAAGTGGAGCGCCGAGCTGGCGAAGCGAATGAGTAAAACGGTTCCCGATGAGCCCGGCCTTATCAAACACGTGCGCGGCGTCGTTTCAATGGCGCGCACTGACGAGCCAAACAGTGCGACCACGCATTTCTTTATTCTCGTTGGGCCAGGACCACATCTCGACAGCAAGTTCGCGGCGTTTGGAACAGTAACGAAGGGAATGGAAGTGGCGGACGCCATCAACCAGGCGCCGGGGGAAGGTGAGAAACCCGAGAAGCCGGTGAAGATCAATCGCGCGGTCGTCGCGCAGTGTAAGAAGTAATGCTGCTGGTCATCGACAACTACGATTCGTTCACTTACAACCTCGTCCAGTATCTGGGTGAGCTTGGTGAGACCGTCGAGGTGCGCCGGAATAATCGTGTGACAGTCGATGAGATCCAAAATGATTTGCGACCGGAGCGAATCGTCATTTCTCCCGGACCAGGGACGCCCGACGGTGCGGGAATAACCCTCGACGTGATCGAACGTTTTTCAGGAAAGATACCGCTCCTCGGCGTGTGCCTGGGCCATCAGGCAATCGGTCAGGCGTTTGGCGGAAAAGTGGTTCGCGCGCCTGAGTTGATGCACGGCAAAGCTTCCGAAGTGAGTCACGATGGGAAGACGATCTTTACGGGATTGCAACAGCCGTTTCTCGCGGGCCGCTATCATTCGCTCATCGTCGAAAAGGATTCTCTGCCTGATTGCCTCGAGATTTCCGCGGCCACGGCTGACAACATCATCATGGGTTTGCGTCACCGCGAGTTGAAAGTGGAAGGTGTTCAGTTTCATCCCGAGTCGATCCTGACGTCTGATGGCAAGCAACTGCTCGCAAACTTCCTGAAACTGTAAACCTCACGACAATGTCTAATCATCGCTTAACTGAATTTCTTGGGCGGCTTGTTCGTCGCGAGGATCTGGACCGTGAAGAGGCCTTCCAGTTGCTCGAAGCGTTGCTCGATGCTGAAGCTACGGATGCGCAGATCTCGGGTGCCCTC
>DASUPZ010000288.1:0-4126 GCA_036280855.1 Pyrinomonadaceae bacterium
GTTTATAAGAGATGCCACTCTCGCTCGCACCTGTTCGCGTTGTGCGAGCCAGTCGTCCCAGTGAACGTCGCCGTCGTTCTTCATCAGTTCGTAATAGCGCGCAGCCGCCTGTGCGGTCGAATCCGCGAGCGGCCCCGCAGCCGCCGTGTTGAGATATGTTGAGTTATTGAAGACAGGAAAGCGCGCGCGAACTGAGGCCCAGTTAGTCATGACAAGGAGACACAGAGTAACACGGATTAGATGGATTCTTTGTACGTTTCGAGGTTCTGCTGAATCTTTTGCAGTAACTGCGACTTGAGCGTGTTGGAGTTGAGTTTTTCAGGCGGCACGGGTTGCCATTTGCCGGGAATCAAAACTTGCGAGTCGATAAACGCATCGATTGCTTCCTGTAGACCGTCAATCCGAATCTTACCTTTCATCGCGATCACTTCTTCGATGATCCACGTAACCGCGTCGCCGGTGATGCGATGCCGGTGATTGATGATCGCCGATCGCTCCTGCAACGTCTTCAACACCAGATCGAATGGACCACCGAGCGCCGCCACCAACTGCAGGTAACTCTCCTGAAAGCCTCTGATATGCGACGTGCTCGCGGGCGTCAGTTTCAGATCGTTTTTGCCGACATACGACGCGGCCATGGTGCGACAGAAAATCTCGTCAGGCATGTACGCGCCCGTCTCGTCCACGCGGCTGATGCTCTGCGCGACGTAGTACGACGGCAGCAGTCGAAGCAGATTGCGAATTAAGAAAACCGGATTGTGAGTAAAACCATCGGGAAGCTTTTCGATTCCCTTTCTGACTTTTCGATCTTCGAAGTAGCTCAAACTCTTGTCAAACTCTCGTATCTCTTTACGAGCGGTGACCATCAGGTGCTCGATCTGTTCCCGGGTGAAACCGATCCGCCAGAGCATCCGCTGCTCTCGTTCATTCGCAAACGCCTCGTCAAACACGCGCAGGCACTCTGCATTCCTGAAGTTGTTCAGATTCTCTTTCACGCCCGATTCGATGAACGCCATCGCCTGGGCAAACACCTGGACAAGAGTCCTGGCCCAACCACGCTGCTCCGCAAGCGAAGCCGAGTATCGATCGACGTCCTTGTAGCGATACTTGTCGTGCTTGGCTGCAAACTGTCGGATTGAACCATAATCAAGTACAGCGCCACTGGCGAGCATGTTGTCGCCATCCCACGAAAGCCAGTTAAAGATGTATTCCTCTTCGAGCAGCGCCGCGAACTTTGCATACGAGCGGGCAAAATAATCGAGCGCTTTCGAGTAGCGCTCCGCACCCGAAGAAATGTCCCAGAAACCATTCTCCACTTCGCGATCGATGAAATAGTCCACTGAAGCTCTCAGTTCCTCATGACGCCCTTGCTTGAGATAGCGAAACATGTGCGCCGGCCTGATCAGATTCGGCGCGCTTCTCACGCCGATGGCCGTCGTGTCAGGAAAACCGATCACGGCGAGGCAACGCTCGGTCGGAATTCCCTGTCGATAAAAGATCTCCGACATCACGGCGCTGCCAAGCATTTCGTCGAGGTCTGCGAGGCCTGACGAGTAGCCGCGACTGTAATCTCCCGTGGCGATCAAACCCTCTACTTCCTGCGCGGCCGGACTCAAGATCGTCGCCCCGGTCCCACGGCTGGAAATATCAAAGATTAATTTTTCACTTTTTAAATATCCATTCCAGATGCTGCGGCCGTCGCCCGAGGTCTTGCCCTGCCGGTTGCGATGCTGAGTTTGCAGATAACGCGTGGCCATGAACGGATGCGCCTTGATCGTCTCAGGAGGAAATTTCTTTCCCTGCTCGATGTCGTGTTCGTTGATGATCTGAAGCGAGAAGGTGTTGAGGATTGCCTGTTCGAGGTCCTTATTAATGCTTGAAGCGTGATCGGCCGGAATCAGGCCCATTTCTTTGGCGAGTGGGAAGTTGAAAAAGACGACACGACCCTGCGGGCGATAGCGAGCCTGATAGTCGATGTAACCGTCAGGACTAACGTCGCGCCACGGGTGCCTGCCGTCTAGTTCATTGAACTTCTCATACATGCTGGGCCGCAGAAGAGATTCTATTCTGTTTTGGCAGACTTCGTACTAATTTTTGTTTTTGGGCGCCTCCTTGGAGTGCGGTGACTTGTCACCGCTTTGGTCCCACCTCGGGATGCATGCTCGGCGTGGGACCAAAGCGCCGACGAGTCGGCGCACTCCAAGGAGGCGCCCTTATTTGAGAACCAGAGAGTTGTCAGAGGAGGTAGATCGATTTCGCCGTCGGTCAATTTCTCAACGTTAGCGGCGCCGCTGCCGCCGTAGATCTCAGCATCCGTGTCGATGATGAGGTTGTATTCGCGCTGATCCGGTAATCGGAGTTTGTAAGCTTTTTTCGGCACTGCTGAGAAATTGCAGACACAGACGATTTCGCGATCCGTTTGTGGTGAGCGACGGGCAAACGCGACAATATTCTCCGCCGCATTGTCGACGTCGATCCACTCAAAACCCGCAGGTTCGCCGTCTGCTTCCCAGAGCGCGTTCTCTGGTCCATACACCCGATTCAGATCGCGAACCAGTCTCTGCACGCCGCCGTGCAAAGAGTCTTCAAGCAAGTGCCAGTCTAAACTCTCGGTCTCGGTCCATTCGCGCCACTGCCCAAACTCGCCACCCATAAACAACAACTTCTTCCCCGGATGCGCCCACATGTAAGCGTAAAGCGCGCGCAACGTCGCAAACTTCTGTTCCGTCGTGCCGGGCATCTTATTCAGCAGCGAGCCTTTCATGTGGACCACTTCGTCGTGTGAAAACGGGAGGATGAAGTTTTCACTCCAGGCATAGACCAGCCCAAACGTGAGCTTATTGTGATTGCCCGCGCGAAAGAGTGGATCGGTCTGGAAGTACTTGAGCGTGTCGTGCATCCAGCCCATGTTCCACTTGAAGTCGAAACCGAGCCCACCGTCGTAGGTCGGGCGGCTCACCGACGGCCATGCAGTCGATTCTTCCGCGATCATCATGACGCCCGGACAAACGCGATGAGTTGTTTCGTTCAACTCCTTCATAAACGCGATTGCCTCCAGGTTCTCGCGGCCGCCAAACTTGTTCGGCACCCACTGCCCTTCCTTCCTGCTGTAGTCGAGATAAAGCATCGACGCAACCGCATCGACACGCAATCCGTCAATATGAAACTCCTTACACCAGTAGAGCGCGTTTGCAACGAGGAAATTCCGCACTTCGTTGCGGCCGTAGTTGAAGATGTACGTGCCCCAGTCGGGGTGCTCGCCTTTGCGCGGATCGAGATGCTCGTACAACGCTGAGCCGTCAAAGCGTCCGAGTGCCCAGGCATCTTTCGGAAAGTGGGCCGGCACCCAATCCATGATCACGCCGATGCCGCGCTGGTGCAGGTAGTCGATTAAGTAACGCAGGTCGTCAGGTTCACCATAACGCGCGGATGGCGCGTAGTAGTAAGTGACCTGGTAACCCCACGATGGACCATACGGATGTTCCTTGAGGGGGAGAAACTCGACGTGAGTGAAGCCCATCTGCTCGACGTAATTCGCGAGCGGCTCGGCCATTTCACGATACGTGAGCGGGCGATTGTCTTCTTCAAGGTTGCGCCGCCACGAACCGAAGTGTACTTCGTAAATCGAAAGCGGTTGCCGGAAGTGTTCCCTGCCGGCACGTTTCTTCATCCACTTTGCATCGCGGAACTTGTACTTCGAGGAATACACGATCGAGGAAGTGTCAGGCGGGATTTCGGTGTGCTGCGCGTAAGGATCGGCTTTGAAAAGTGTCGTTCCATCGCTCGAGCGGATCTGAAACTTGTACAGATCGCCTTCGCGAAGCTTGGGGATGAAGAGTTCCCAAACGCCGGACTTTTCCAAGCGGTGCATCTGGTGAGCACTGCCGTCCCACGCGTTGAAGTCGCCGGCGACGCTGACGCTCGCGGCATGCGGCGCCCAGACGGCAAAGGCAACGCCCTTCGTCCGGCCCACTTTCGTCACGTGCGCGCCGAGCTTGTTGTAGATCTCTTCATGACGGCCTTCGCCGAAGAGATGCAGATCGATTTCACCGAGCATGTTTTTGTAGGGCAAAGAGATCCGCGCCATTGCCTTTTTTCGGGTCGTTGCTCTTTGCCTCGGCCATGA
>DASUPZ010000289.1:0-4747 GCA_036280855.1 Pyrinomonadaceae bacterium
ATGTTGAGGTTGCTGAACAAGCCGCCGGAGAACTCGAGGCTCTGGCCAAACTTCGTCACTGAGTATTCGTTCGGCGATTCACCCCTGATCGTTACTTCTCCTTCTTTCTGCTCGATGCTCGTCAGGTATAGACCGGGAACAGCGTCGAACCGCGTTTTGATCTCAGCCAGGATTGCGCTCGGGCCCTGCTGTGATTCGCGAAGCTTCTTGATGGCGACGATACGAGCCTGGACCTCTTTCGACTTCTTCTCCAGCTCCATCTGTTCCTTCTGAATCGCAAGCATCTGCTGGTTGATGCGTTTTTGATTTTCGAGTTCTTTCTGCGCCGCTGTGCGAGCCATGTTTGAGCTCACGTAGTCATAACCCATCGCTGCGAACGTCAGTCCAAACACCGTCAGCGCGAGCAGAAGAGTCTGCATACGCGGATTCGCAACCTTGTCTTCAACCGCTGCGACTCCCTGTGGCCGATCGGTAACTGACTCGAGCAGGTTTATCTTGATCATGCCTCTACTCCTCTCAGGGCGAGACCGACAGCGACTGCCATCTCCGGCACTATCTCTCGCATGTAGTCCGGATCAAACTTCCGTTCGTCGACTTCAATCTGCCGGAAAGGATCAAAGACCTCCACTGGAATCTCGAAACGGTTTGCCAGGAAGTCAGGCAGGCCGGGCAACTTCGAACCACCACCGGCAAGCAGGATCTTGTGAATCGAAGCTTCACTCTCCTGAGCGGTCGTGCGGTAAAAGTCGAAAGTCTTTTTAACTTCGAGTGCGAGCGTCTCGGAAACCGCTTCGATGATCGGCTGGATTGGTTTCGGCTCGACGCCTTCGGGCAACGTCATGCCGCGCTTCACGGCTTCTGCCTGTTCGAAACTCACTCCGAGTTCTTTCTGAAGCAAGCTCGTGTACTGGCTGCCGCCGACTGAAGCATCTCGCGCGAAGATCGAACGCGTGCCGTTGAGGATGTTGATGTTCATCGTCGCGGCGCCGATGTTCAGCAAACAAACGATCTCGCCGACGCGCGGCTGGTAGTTCACTTCATAACAATTTTGTAGAGCGAAGGCGTCGACGTCGATGATTACCGGGTGCTTGCCTGCGAGCTGAATCGCCTGCTTCACGTTTGCAATCTTGTCGCTCTTGCACGCAGCCATGAGCACGTGCAGCGTCTCGGAGGATTTGCCGGTCAGTTCGTAATCGAGATTCACGTCGCCGATGTCGAACGGAATGTGCTCTTCAGCGTGCCAGCTGAACGACTCCTGCAACTCTTCCGGACTCATCTGCGGCAGCACGATGTTTTTGACGATCACTGAGTGGCCACTGACGCCGGCGGCAACGCGCGTGGTCCGGATCTGGTGCTCGCTGAAGATGTGTGAGATCACGTTGGAGACGTTGTTGAGCTCCATGATCTGGCCATCGACGATGGTATCGGTCTGAAGGTTCTCGAATCCGAGGTTGAGGAGATGCAGGGCATTACCTTTTTTGCCGAGTTCAACAGCCTTGACGGCGCTCGAGCCGATGTCGAGACCAACGAGGTTCTTTTTTCCGGAGCCTTTTTTGAACATATCAGTTGTTCCTCATCACGGCAGTGCGCAATTTGTTCAGCCGGCGCAGCCGTGCACGCGCTTTGCGGGCGCGGGGCAGTTGTCGTTTGGAGTTGGCATTCAGGGCATTGGGAGTTGGTTTCAAGTTTGCCGTCCGTTTATCAGTAGAGTTGTTGGACATCACACCAGCGCGCATAGGAGGGGTCCCGGCAGGTATCAACAGAGGACTGTTGGAGAAGTCTGCTGCGGAAGGATTGAAGCTCATTCGGGAACCCAGCCAAGTTGGTTCTAGGCCCAACTTCTGTAGGCTTTGCGACCTCCGCTCGCGCGAAGTGTGCCTTTATCGTGCTCCAAAGAAATTCGCGGGACTGACCGCTGTTGACGCCGGGTGGGCACCCGGCAAACGGCAGTTATGCCGTCAACCTGTGTGAGAGTACCTTAATGGGCCAAACAGTGTCAATTGTTATTTTACGTCGTTTAACTTCATGCACTGCTTAGGTTAGGTGGGTTTCTGGAACTATTTAATGAGAGTTCCATCCTTCACCTTGACGCTCCTGGCGGGTATGCCGACGACGATGTTGTATGGCTCGACGTCACGTGTGACGAGTGCGCCGGTGCCGATCATTGCGTGGTCACCGATGATGGTTCCGGCCAGTACGGTGGCGTGATAGGTGATCCGGACGTTGTTGCCGATACGGGTTTGGGGCGTGTAGACCTTGTGGATGTCGTAGATGTCGTGAGTATGTGAGTAGACGTTTACGTAATCCGAAATTGAGACGTTGTCGCCGATTTCGATCCCGCCGCGGTCGTCAAGCAGCACGTGACGGTGTACGACGACGTTGTCTCCGAACGAGAGGTTGTAACCGAACGACCATTCCACAAACTGCCAGCACTTGAAGTTCTTGCCGACGCTGCGAAAGATCATCGGCGCGAGCATCCGGCGGAAACGATGCGCCAGGAGTGAATTTTGTCCAAGGGGCGAGCGATCGAACATCTGCCACAACCAGATCATCGGTTTGCGTTCGGCATAGAGTTTCGAGTCGATGTCAGTGTAGTACTCGGGCTCTGTGGTGATATTGCGTGGATCGAAGTTGTGAGCTGCGACGCGTGAAGCGGGACTCAGTTGTTCTCGCTCCGGTCGCGCGACGCCGAAGTAAATATCGAATAGCGTGTCGCGAACCACGTCGTTTGGATCTCGTTTTCCGTCTGTAAGCGACTTTTCTAACTCTGTTAGGAAGGCGTCGTAGTCCTCTTCGGCGAGGGCCTGTGCAGACAATTCACGGTAGGTCATAGGTTGCACCAAGCGCGCAAAATTAACACGACCCACAAAAATTAGCCACAGATGACGCGGATAAAAATCGGGATTTTCATCCGTGTTATCCGTGGCTAAGGTCTTATGCTAGCATTCGGCGCAATGAAGTTTCTTCGCCCTTTGCTCGCCCTGGCCCTGCTTGGAGCTTTGCTCGCCACAGCATGGCTTTGGTGGTCGACCCCTTCCTCCGTCGACATGGCCGACTACGCTCCCGCCGACGCGCTTCTGTACGTCGAGTTCAACAACCTCGCCAATGTCGCCGGCGCGATTCAACACAGCGATGTTTGGAAAGCCGCGGCTCCGGTCACGCACAACAACCCCGGGCAACAAAGCCGTTTCCTGACTGCGGCCGCGCGCCGTGGAATTGGACCACTCGAGGCAGTTCTCTTTGCACGCACGCAAATCGCGCTTGTTGTTGTGGGACTGAACACTTCCGAGCAGGACGACACTCTTAAAGTCAGGCCCGACGTTGCGCTGATCGCTGAGACCCACACTTCCGAGTGGCGCACGAAGCAGGCCATGGTTGACGCCGTAGAGAAGCTCGCAAATTTTGCTTACGGCCAATCGTCGTGTGCTGAACGGAGCAGTGACGCCGATTTCATCGAATGCACCGTCGCCGGAGCTGAGCGCAAGATCATCGGCGCCGTCGAGGGGACGTTGATCGTGATTGGAAATTCCGACAACGCCGTGCGAAGCTGCCTCGATGTGCGTAACGGCGTGCGTCCGAGCATTCGCACCGATGCTGAATTGCTGAAAGTGCGTGCGAATGTCACTTCAGATAAAACACTCGGCTTCGGCTATATCTCGCCTGCAAACTCCGCAAAGCTTTTCTCGTGGGCCGCGCCGCTCCTGATGGGCCAGGCGCCGGGCGATCAACAGTTGGAACAACTGCTCGCCGTCAGTGCCGGAAAGATTCTGCGTGGTGTTGCATGGACCGCAACAGCAACGGGCGGCGGCATTGAAGACCGTTTTCTCTTTTCACTCGAGCCGGGAGTGGTGTCGCGCCTGCAACCTGCTTTTGAAACAGCTGGGCGCGACGAGCACATCTGGAAGCTTGTGCCCGAACGTGTTCAGTCACTGACGATCTACCGGAACAAGGCGCCGGCGACTGCGTGGAGTTCGCTCGATTCCGCAGTTGCTTTCAAGCTCGACGCGTTGCCGGCAGTGTTGTTTGGTTCGCTCTTGCGATCGAGTTTGAGTGTTTATGGAATCAGCGATCCCAAAGAAGCGCTTGCCACGCTCGATCCGCCGTTGTTGACTTTGAAACCTTCGCAGGGAGTAGAAGGATCGATCTTCGTCGCGCGTGTGAATGATGAAGAGCGTTTGAAGCGCTCGTTGGCCCAGGAAGTTTTTAAGGACGGCAACGGTCAGATCCTCGCGGGGCTCGACGCGAACCCGGATCCCGCGAAAGAGTTTGCGGCAGTGTTTGCAGATGGATACGTGCTGCTTGGCAAGACTGAAAACATGAGGGCTGGACTCGTAGCTTTACGAAATAGCCAGGCGGTTTCCGACGAAACGAAGGAGTTGAAGCAATCGGCAGCGGAGAGTTCGGCGCCGATAGTCACTTACGCAAATGATGAAGCGCGGTTGAACAACTTCATTCTGACGTTGTTGGGATTTCAGGGCCGTCGACTCTCAGAAGCAGAGATGGCCCAACTGCAAAACATACTTCAGCGTCACGGTTACGCTTCTACCGAAACGAGGTTGAGTGCTTCCGGTATCGAGCGAACGACGCGTTCGGCGTTCGGCCAGTTTGGTACGTTCGTTTCCCTGCTCCAGACGGATCCTTCTACACGTTAGTTTCATGCGCTCACTTTTACTCGGCACACGAAATCCTGGAAAGCTAGCGGAGATCACCAGCATCCTGCACGACTGTGGCTGGTCGTTCTCTTCAC
>DASUPZ010000290.1:0-12345 GCA_036280855.1 Pyrinomonadaceae bacterium
GTGATCTCTCGTTGCCGCCCTCTCTACAATTGCGCTATTCAACAGAGCTCGAAGCCTCTGTTCACTTCGAGTTTCGCCGAAGGTCTGTAAAACGAGCTGTAATGTAACTCTCGCCTCGTCAAGCGCTCCCTCACGCCAATAACAGATTGCCAGGTCAACCCGAGCTTCTGCGACTTTTTCGGCCGTTCGTAAGTTTTCAAAGATCGCAGCGCTTTCAGAAATAAGATCTTTCGCGAGTTCCTGCGCGCCTGAAATTTGTTTTGCGCTTCCGAGCCAACCAGTTAAAGTACCCGTTCGGAGGAGTAACTCCGCCTTCGCCTCTTCCGTCAATCCGGCAGTACTTGGGCGGTTAAGTAGCCCTGGCCAAAAAGGACGCAGGGTCTCAGCCGCCTGTTCGAACTCACCAGCTTCCTCTAACGCCTTAGCAAGTTCACACAATGGGAGGAGATTCTCAGCAATTGCTGAATCGCTGAGATTTTGGAAGACGGTTGTCTGCAACTCCATATTAGGTCTCCAGTTTTCTTCCTAGGCAAGGAACCTTGCAAGCCATTCGATTGACGGATATTATCACGAAACAACCAGTTCTCTGCTTGGTTGCACTCCGGCCTCACAGGCTTTGACTACAAACATTCTACTAAGGAGAAGATCAATGAAATTCGCCAAAAACTTCGTTTACGCTGTGGCACTTGTCATCGCAGTAGCGCTCAACACACCCGCTGGACAACAGGATACGCCGGGCTTTGTTCCACCGCCACCGCCACCCGCCACGAGTACTTCGGACGAATATACTTCGCTAGATGATTCCAACCTTGAAACTGTTGGAGGTGTCACAACTGAAACGTCAGATTACCTTTTATTCGAAGCGTTGATGGCCCTTCTATCCGTGTACTGAGAAGCGCGCACCCAAAACAAACCACTATTTCGTACGCCGGGGCGTATCCTAGCGGCAGGTGGTTTTGTGTGTCCGGGCTCACCGATAACGTTGAAAAGATTGCTGGGAGGCGGTGACGCGCTGCATCGTACCCCCATCTGGCCTCTGTGGCAATAGGAACTTTACCTAATTGATACTGCCAAAGCCTAATGGGATTCAGCCATCCGCCTTGATTGGCAGCTATTTCTCCTTTCCGAGCCCCTGCACCAGCCGGCGCACAGTCTCGAGTGTATCGATATCGGCCGTTGTCTTATCAGGTCTTAATCGAAGTATTCTCGGGAAACGAAGCGCATAGCCGCTTTTATGACGCTTCGATGGCTGAACCCTGTCAAACGTCACCTCGATTACTATCGTAGGCTCCACAATCCGTACCCGCCCGTGCCCAAACTCCTGAATCGTATGCACTTTAAACCACTCAGTAAGTTCCGTTAATTCCCGGTCAGTCAACCCGGAATAAGCCTTTCCGATATTGAGCAGTTCCTCGTCCTCCGCGGAGCGGCGAACGGCGAACGTGTAATCGGAAAGCAGGTTCCTCCGTTTCCCATGACCCACTTCCACCGCCGTCACGGCAACATCGAGAGTCGCTATCGCCCGCTTTAACTTCAGCCACTCTCGTCCCCGGCGCCCAGGCTTGTACGACGAACTCGGGCTCTTAATCATTAGGCCCTCATTTCCCCGCCCCCGCGCCTGGTCAAACTCATCATCGAGCATCGCCGCATCCGCCAGCAGCTTGCCTTCAGACATCCTCACGGGCCCACGATCAGACAGCAACTGGCCCAGTAGATGTCTGCGTTCGCTTAATGGTTGGTCGATCAAGACTTCCCCGCCCGCATAAAGCAGGTCATAAGCAACCAACGCTACCGGCACCGCCATGAGCAACTGCGTTCCAACATTCTTCCGCCCCAGCCTTTTTTGTAGTTCACTGAACGGCAAAATGCTCTCATCGTTTACCGGAATTATCTCTCCATCAATGATCACATCAGTTTCGACCGATCGGAGCGGTTCGATCAACTCCGGAAACCGGTGCGTGATCTCATCCATGGTCCTGGAATAGATCGCTACTCTTCCAGCCTGCACGTGCGCCTGAGCACGAATACCGTCAAACTTATCTTCAACTAAAAACTCTTCCGGCATGGTCCTGGCCACGTCAGTCAAATCGGCCGCCGGCGTCGCCAGCATGAACTTGATAGGATGAAACAACCGCATGCTGACATTGCGAAGATCACCAAATCGCGCCCGCGTCGCCGTTTCACCAATATCTCCCAACAGCATATTCGCATACGCCACATCTGCCAACGGCTGCCCGAACACACGAGCGATTGCATCCTCAACTAAACCTTCTCTCAAACCAATTCGCAGATCTCCGGCGAGCAGCTTCACCAGGTACTTAGCCTCCAGCGGCGACGCTCGATGCAACACGGCTGCAAGCAGCGCTGTTTTATTTTTGATTCCGCGAGTCTCGCTCAAACGCGCTATGAGCGACTCAGTTTCAGCAAGTGAGATCGTAGGTTGAAAGGGACGCCGCGCCTCTTTAATTATCTCTTCCGCAAGCTCGCCAGGATCTCCCAGTCGAACCCAACGCGGATATAGATCTTCAGGACTGAAACCGGTAGCTTCGCTCAACGCAGCACTGATGATACTACCGCCGACGTTCGTCGTCCGGGCATCCGCCATAGCAAACTGATGGCCCGCAAAATATCTCGCGGCGCGGGTCAAGTCCGGATCTGAAAGCGATTCGAGATAACTTCCCAGCAGCGCCGCCTTCTCGAGCTTCTTCGTTGTAGCAGCCACAGCTTCTGCACATTCGGCGAATGCTTGAAGTGTCCCGGTAAAATAATTCGACTGCTCGCCGGCAGAAGTTTTTTTATCTACTTCTTCCATCATCTATGTTCTACAGTTGCAGCTTTGTCGATTTTAGTTGATCCTAGCAAAGTCCATTAGTAGCCGTCGTGCCTTCTTCTTTCAATCATGACGCGCTACAATCACGGGCACCAGAAACCCGACTCTTCCGGCATTCCCGCTCCGGCAAGATTTACAGCGTCGCAATTCTAATAGAAAGGTGAAAACGAGCTGTGTTTGCATTTATTCTCGAAGGCCTCGGCAGCACCGAACTGATTTTTATTCTGGTGATTGCGCTAATCTTTTTCGGCCCACGAAAACTCCCTCAACTAGCTCGCTCGATGGGAAAGGGTTTGTCTGAGTTTCGAAAAGCGTCTGACGACTTCAAGCGCACCTGGGAACGAGAAGTCGCTCTGGAAGGCGCGCGCGCAGAAGACAATTCCATGCTCGAAGAAGAGCAACGAACAGCTTTTGAATCTTACGAAAGCACCCAGCCCGTTGATCCGCCGGTACTCGAACCTGCAAACTCCGATCTGGTTGTTGCACGCGACAGCCTGGTGGAAGCCACTCCGGAACCCGAAACACTGGAACCAGCACCCGACCCCGTACCGGTTTCCCGCGAAACAGCTCCGGCGGAAGCACAACCGATGAGAAAGCAAGAGTGGCTGTGATCTAACGTTATGTCTGCATTTTTAAGAGCACTCTCTACAAACAAAAATCGTGAAGAAGAACTCGGCGGGCAGATGTCCTTTTTGGAGCATCTCGACGAGCTGCGTAAACGTTTGATCCGTTGCTTCATCTTTATATTCATCGCGACTGCAGGCAGTTGGGTCGTATCCGGTCAGATTTACGCCTTCCTCGCTGCTCCGGTTGAACGCGCACTTGCCGAGGCTCAGCGACGACAAGTTCCGATAGCAGGCCAAACCGGGTCGGAGATGATTGCCGCACTGACTTCGTTGAAAGAGAACGATGCAGGCCGCTACGTGTTTGCTGAAGAAACGAAAATGGGTACGAGCTTGATTCCCGTGGGGGCTTCCGTCACGGCCCGTGTCTTCAAAGACGCCGAGGGCAAACTGGCTCTTTTTACGGATGAACCGCTTTTCGCGGGAAACACCGTCATTCCCAAAGGCGTGCGTTTGCCTACCGAGATCACCGCAGCAACAAAGTCGTATTCCGGCATCAACGACAAACTCATCGTTACGACTGCACTCGAACCCTTCTCGCTCTACATAAAAGTGTCGCTTTACGCAGCAATCTGCTTGTCGGTGCCGTTTTTACTACTTCAAATCTGGGGATTCGTTTCCCCAGGACTCTACCCGCACGAACGAGCGTACGTGACGCCATTCATCATGCTTTCGTCGATCTCGTTTGTACTGGGCGCCGCTTTTGCCTACTACATTATTTTCCCGCCAGCCGCGAAATACCTTCTGGGCCTGGGATCAGACTTCCGGCTCCTTCTGAAGGCAAGCGATTACTTCGACTTCATCATTCTCATCATGCTCGGAATGGGTGTGGTCTTCCAAATGCCGGCTGTCACCTACGTTCTGGCGCGAATCGGGCTGGTAACGGCGGGATTCATGATCAAAATCTGGAAGACGGCATTGATAGTTATCCTGATCAGCGCCGCCCTGTTGTCCCCAACCAGCGACATCGCAAACATGCTGCTGTTTGCGGCGCCGATGTTTGTGCTCTACATCATATCCATCTTCGTGGCATGGATATTTAATAAGCCTCGGACGGCCACATAAACCTTGCGAATACAGCGATTTTGGAGCACTTTTCAGGCAACGAGCCCTGCTGCCATGGCATCTTGACTGTGTCTCAGGGCGATCTTAGAATCCAGGGTCTTCAAACGGGTAGCCGGCAGCAGTCCGTATCGCACGAATTCGTACAGCATTCACAGGAGTTTAGTAATGTCTTACCAGAAACTTGCCCTTCGTCTGGCCTTCATCGTTGCTCTTTGTCTTAGCGCCATTCCGACATTTGCACAGGAGCAGCAGGACCCGACCAGCAAGCCGCGCAATGTAAAGCCGGAACTGAAGAAAGCCTATAAGGATTGGCTGGACAAAGACGTTACTTACATCATTACCGACGAAGAGCGAAAAGCCTTCAAGAAACTAGCCACCGACGACGAGCGTGAGCGCTTCATCGAAGAATTCTGGCGCCGTCGCGATCCGGATCCGGATACGGACGAGAACGAGTTTAAGGAAGAGTATTACGAGCGCATCGCCTACGCGAACGAGCACTTCAGCTCCGGTATTCCTGGCTGGAAAACTGATCGCGGCCGAATCTGGATCATGTACGGCAAACCCGACGGACGCGAAACCCACCCGATGGGCGGTTCTTACGAGCGTCCTTCATGGGAAGGCGGCGGCTCCACCACAACTTATCCGTTCGAAACCTGGTTTTACCGTTATCTTCCGGGCGTAGGATCCGGAATCGAGATCGAATTCGTAGATCCTACAGGCAGTGGCGAGTATCGCATCGCAAGAAATCCAAACGAAAAAGACGCGTTGTTAATGATTCCCGGCGCCGGATTGACTCTGTCCGAACAGTTAGGACTCTCGAGCAAAGCAGATCGTATTTCGGGTATCGGCGGAATCGGTAGCGGTCAGTATCAACGCGAACAGGACAGCCCATTCTCGCGCTTGCAGTTGCTCGCCGATCTCAACCGGCCGCCGCAAGTGAAATTCAACGACCTGGCGTCAGCAGTTAACACCGGCGTCGTCGAAGAAAATCCACTCAACTTCGATCTGAGAATCGACTTTTTCCGCCAGTCAGACGAGAGGGTAATCACTGCCTTCACCATCCAGGCGGAAAACAAGGATCTGGTGTTTTCGGATAGCGGCGGCTTGCAACAGGCGCGCATGAACATCTTCGCGCGCATCACGTCTGTAGCTGGACGTCGTGTTGGTATCTTTGAAGACCCGGTAATCACGACAGCAACGGCTGAAGAACTCACCGAAGCGCGTGATCGCAAGTCGGCTTATCAGAAAGCTGTGCCACTAGCCCCGGGAACATACAAAGTAGACGTGATCGTTCGCGATACAACTTCAGGCGCCACCGGCTTGAAACAGCTCGGCTTCACTGTGCCGAGGTACGATCAGGAAAAACTCTCGACCTCGACGATGATTCTCGCCGCAAAGCTCGAGAGCCTTGTGGACAAGCCCGCCGTAGGGCAATTCGTGATCGGCACAACCAAGGTGATCCCGAACGTATCAGGCGTATATCGTCGCGGACAGGCCGTGGGTGTTTACCTTCAGGTGTATAACGCCGGTATCGATCAAACTACCCTGCGGCCGTCAGTCGACGTCGAATACGCCCTGATCAAAGACGGCAAAGAACTCGGTAAGCAAGCTGAAGACTGGAAGGGACTCAGCGACGCCGGTCAACGCCTGACACTGGCCCGTTTGATCGACACTCGCAACCTCGGCTCCGGCGAATATGAAGTCGCAATTCGGATTCGCGATCGAGTTACCGGACAATCTTTGTCGCCGTCACAGAAGTTCACCGTTACACAGTAGTTTCTTAACAGAGCAGTTTCCTTCATTCGTCGTCTCCCCGTATGGTCCATGCCCGGCCAACTTCCGTTGGTCGGTTCTGACTTCAACTGAAAGGAAGCGACGCCCATGCCTGTCTCGACACCGCGTCGAATCGTCACCGCTCTTCTCCTCGGTTCATTTTCACTCCTGACAGTTCTGGCACAACAGCCTCAACGCAACCCGGAAAACCAGCCACGCAAGGTCAAGCAAGAGTTAAAGAAGGCTTATGTCGAATGGATCAGAGATCACGATCTCATTCTCACTAAAGCTGAGCGTGACGCCTGGGAAAAACTCGCGACCGACGACGAGCGCGAGAAGTTTATCGAAGAGTTTTGGCGGCTGCGCGACCCCGATCCCGATACAGAAGAGAACGAGTTTAAGGAACAGTTTCACGAGCGTGTCGCGTACGCTAACGAACACTTCTCTTCCGGCAAAGCAGGCCGGCTTACCGATCGCGGCAAGATCTACATCAAGTTTGGTAAGCCTGATTCGATTGAATCGCACCCAACCGGTGGCCGCTACGAACGCCCGTCGTACGAAGGCGGCGGGTCTACGTCGACTTATCCGTTCGAGAAATGGTTCTATCGTCACATTCCAAATGTCAGAAGCGGAATTGAACTCGAGTTTGTCGATCCGACCGGATCGGGCGAGTACCGTCTCGCGAAAAATCCGGACGAGAAAGACGCATTGATTCACATTCCCGGCGCTGGTCCAACATTCGCGGAACTGACCGGCCTCGAAAGCCGGGCCGATCGAATCGCCCATCTCGGCGGCTTCGGCCGCGTCAATTACACGAGAGCGCAGGATTCGCCATTCGAAGTGATGGACCTGTTCGTTGGATTGGATCGCGACCAGCCTTTCAGAGGAAACGCCCTCGGAAGTTCAACCGACACACCGGTCGCCGACGACAATCCGCTCAATTTCCAAACTCAGTTCAACTACTTCAGGCAGTCGGACAATCGAGTGCTCGCAGTACTAACCATTCAAGCCGACAACGATGAACTTTCGTTCGCCAACAGCGGCGGTATCGAAACTGCCCGCTTGAATATCTTCGGCAAGGTCACGTCAGTCGCCAACCGCCGCGTCGGCAAGTTTGAAGATACGGTGACCACCACTGCCACGTCCGAAGAACTCAGCACCACGCGCACGCGCAAATCGGCTTACGCGAAGGCCTTCATTCTCGATCCAGGGCGATACAGAGTGGATGTTGCCGTGCGTGACATCGGATCGGGAGCTGCCGGATTCCAACAGGTGGGATTTGTCGTTCCGGAGTTTCCGGTCGATCGACTTTCCGCGTCGAGTATCGTGCTCGCGGCAAAACTGGAGAGCATGGAGGGCGGGGCGGCTATTGGTCCATTTGTAATCGGCACCACCAAAGTCATACCAAATCTCACAGGCACGTATCGACGCAATCAACCGGTCGGCATTTACCTTCAGATCTATAACGCGGCCATAGATCAAACCACGCTGCGACCTGCTGCCGATGCTGAGTACGTGTTGATGAAGAACGGGAAGGAACTGAGCCGGCAGGTGGAAGACTGGCGCCAGATCCACGAGACAGCCGGGCGTCTGACGCTGGCTCGTTTAATCGACAGCCGCACACTCGAACCCGGCGAGTATCAAATTCAAATTCGCATTCGCGATCACGTTTCAGGTCAAACGATTAGTCCATCCGCGACGTTCAAAATCGTTCCGTGACTGAATCGCGAATGAACTGCTCGATTCGACCCAGATATTCATCGCCCTGCGAGCCAAACACGTTGTGACCGGCACCGGGAATGATCATTAGCTGCTTAGGGTCGTTTGCGCCCGCAAAAAGTATTCGTGCTTCTTCTGTTGGAAGGACGGGATCCGGATCGCCGTGAGTGATCAAAACCGGCGCTTTAACATGGGCCAACTTTTGCGCTGACTCAAACCGGTTAGTGCCAAGAAAGTGCAGCCACGCCGGCAACCACGGCAACGCCGTGCGCCCAACAGAACTGGCCGAGCTCAAACCTGACTCCAGGATTACCGCGCCAACGTTCTGTCGCGAAGCAAGATCCGCAGCTACTGTAGTCCCCAGCGATTGTCCGTAAAGAACAACTCGTTCCCGTCGCGCTCCCTTCTGGTTGATCACGAAAGCGAGCGCCGCATCGCCATCGGCATAAAGCCCTGATTCAGCGCCAATCTCCCCCTCACTTTTCCCATATCCGCGGTAGTCAAACAGCAGCACGTCGAATCCACGCCGCGCCAGTCGCTGTCCGACCCAATCGATATTCGTAATGTTGCCGCCGTTGCCGTGAAAGTAAATGATGGTCGCAGTTTCCGGTTTGGATTCACTTCGAAAAAACCAGCCGTGCAGACGAGTGCCATCGGCTGCCGTAAACCAGACTTCCTCGGCGCCCGCAGGCACGAGCAACGTCTGGTTCGCCGGCACGCGAACCGGATGAAAGGTTATTAAAAACTCCAGCCAGCGCAGGCCGAACACAAATGCCACCCCTCCCAAAATGACCGCAACGATGATGCCGATTAGGCGTTCGCGAGTGAAAACAACCATAAACGACTACTACGCGGCCCGGCATCGTCCCGGTTCCGCTCTCTGCGATAGCAAATGTTAAGATTGCCTCGTAATGGATAAACCCGTCGAGCTAACCGGGCTCAGCCAGCCGGAACTGATTTCATACGTCGAAACGTTGGGCGAACCTTCGTATCGTGGCCGCCAACTGTTCGCTGCGCTGCAAAACCGGCGCCTGCGTAGTTTCGACGAGATCACCGATCTGCCGAAGGATTTGCGAGCGCGTTTGAACGAGCTGGGACGGGCGGCAACACTCAAAGTCGAATCGCAATACACGTCAGGGGACGGCACGCGCCGTTATCTGATGAAAACTCACGACGGTCTGCCCGTCGAAACGGTTTTCATTCCCGAAGAACGTCGCGACACAATTTGTTTTTCATCCCAATCCGGTTGTCCATTGCAGTGTACTTTTTGCCTGACTGCCCAGCTCGGTCTCCTGCGTTCATTGACTGCCGGTGAAATCGTCGAACAGATCGTCATTGCGCTAAACGATGCTTACGGAGTGGGCGTCAAGCCTCCACGCGGCACGAATCTCGTCGCGATGGGAGCAGGCGAGCCGTTGCTCAATCTCGATTCGCTGTTGAAGGCATTACGCGTGATGGCGGATCCGCAGGGTCTGCACATCGTGCCCAATCGTGTAACTGTTTCAACTGCGGGCGTGGTCCCACGCATCCTGGAGCTCGCGAAAGTTTCGGATCGGCCGCATCTCGCAATCTCGCTCGCCGCTCCCACTGACGAGTTGCGCAACGAGCTCATGCCCATCAACAAGAGATGGCCGCTTGACGAACTACTCAGCGCGTGCAAAGTCTTTGAGAAATCGCTGAAGCATGGTGAGCGACTCACTTTCGAATACGTGATGCTCGACGGCGTCAACGATTCCGACGAACAGGCACGCCAGCTCGCAAATCTGCTCAACCGGCACAACGTCACCGCGAAGGTGAATCTGATCCCGCACAACCCCGCCGATCCATTGCCTTACCGGCCTTCAAGCGACGAAACAGTGGACCGGTTCAAAAGCATTCTGGAGTCGAAGGGGATTCACACATACGTGCGCCGCCCGCGCGGGCGCGATATTTTTGCCGCCTGCGGGCAACTGGCGGCGCGCCAAAGCACACTTAGTAATCTCAGCCAAATTACTTCAATCGGAGCTAACAACTAAATGATCAAGTATTTTCGCTTATTGCCGTTAATTATCACCCTGCTGGTTCCAGCTACTTTTTACTCGAACACGGCTCCCCAATCTTCGGCTGACGTCAACGTTTCCGGCTCGATAGCTCCTGACAAAGTCAAAAAAGGCCGCACCGTACGCGCGAGCGTCGTGATGGACATCCCAAACGGGCTCCACGTGCAGTCGAGCAAACCGCTTGATAAGTTTCTGGTTGCGACGAAGCTCGACGTCGAGACGCCTCAAGGCATGAAGGTTGGTCCAATTTCCTACCCGCGCGCGCTTATGCGCAAGTTGAAGTTTTCCAAAGGCGACGTTGCGGTCTACGAAGGCAAAGCGATAATCCGGTTTCCGGTGACTGTGCCTGCAAACTACGGCGGCTCGTCGGGCGAGATCAAAGGCAAACTAAGATTCCAGGCGTGCAACGACGAGTCGTGCTTCCCGCCGGTAACACGTGAAGTAAAGATGTGGCTCAACGTGGAGTAGCGCGGCCTACGACGGCCATCAATCTCCCAACTTTTCCGTGCAGGCTCTTTTCTTTCCGGTAGGAAAAGAACAGATCCGTGCGGCACATCGTGCAGATGGGCGCCGTGTGAATCCGTTCCGAAACGACTCCCGCCGACTCAAGCTGGTCTCGATTTGCTTTTAACAGGTCGATTAGCGCGTGGCCCGGACGCGTCGTAGTAAACAGATCGGCTCCACTGCCAAACCGGCTCGTGAACGCATCAATTACTTCCCCTCCCACTTCGTAGCAACATGGACCAGCCGAAGCACCAATCGCTACGCGCAAGTTCTCCGGCCTCGCGCCGTATTCTTCTTTCAACCGTTTAACTGCTACGACAACTGCGGTAGCGAGTGTGCCTCGCCAGCCTGCATGAACTGCCGCAAACGCATGCGTGACGGGATCGCCAATCAGAATCGGAACGCAGTCGGCGGTCTTTACTCCAGCCAGAACCCCATCCGCATCGCTCACAATCACATCGCAGTAGATCGTCTCGCCTCGTTGATTCTCAGCGGGACGCGCGTCTTCCAGAGTTTTCACCACGCGCACGTCGGCGCCATGGACCTGCCAGCAACCGGCAAGGACCCACTCGTCAGGAAAAAGCTTGAGAAAGCGGCGGCGATTCTCCAGAATGTTCTCGGCTGCGTCTTCATTGAAGCCGGCGAGGTTCAACGCATTGGCAGGCATTTCACTGACGCCACCGCCGCGTGTTGAGAAGCCATTTACAAAACCATCGTCTTCAAGTGGAGCGCAGACAAGAGCACGCACTCCATCGAGCTCGCGCCAGTAGAATCCGGCAGCGCTCAGTTGATCGTCACTCGTGATTGTTTCCATCGGCATAGACATTATCGAAGTCGCACGGATTCGCGAAGTGCTCTTGCGCACGCCGCGATTTGCCGAACGTGTGTTCACACCGGCTGAGCGTAATTACTGCGATAGCCGCGGCGCCGTGGCTGCTCAGCATTATGCAGCGCGCTTCGCGGCAAAAGAAGCGGCGCTGAAAGCATTGCAAACGGGTTGGCGTGGCGGAATCAGTTGGCAGGACATCGAAGTTTCAGCACGCGAGAGTGGCGCGCCTTACTTGATCTTCACAGGTCACGTGCTGGCAGTATTTGAGAAATTTGGGGCAACGGCAACGCACCTGTCGATTTCACACACGAGTGAACACGCAATCGCGCAGGTCGTGCTGGAACGTTGATCGACTAACGAATATCGTTCACGAGTGATCGGCGTCCATTTGAATCCACATCAACTCGCGTGGATTTATACGTCTTCAACTCAAGCGGGACATTCTTCTGCCGCGGACGATCTTCAGCGACAAGCGTTGAGCTCGATTCGCTTTCATCCGCCCATGGATCCGTTTGGACCGGTAGATTTCCATGCACGTAACACTCGAGACTCGGCGCCATTCGATCTGTAACAGCGATCAACTCGCGCACCGGACAAGTCACCGTCGAACGGAGTCCCAGCATCGAATCGATCTCGACGAACTTTATCCCTTCGGGACATTCGAAATTCGAGCCGCCTAGATCAGGTCTCAGCGCAACTGCGCCGTTAATGAAATCCACCCACGCAGGCAGCGCGGCTTCAGCCCCGGTCAAACCAAGCTGTTTGTTGTCGTCGAAACCGATCCACACGACGCACACCATGTTGGGTGTGTAACCGATAAACCAACCGTCTCTCGAAGTGCCGGTCTTCCCCGCGATCGCACTTCCGCGCACGGCGCCACGTGCTTTGCGTGCAGTACCGCGTTCGATCACGCCGGAAAGCATGTTTGTGATCATGTATGCTGTTGCCGGACTCACCACCTGG
>DASUPZ010000291.1:0-7412 GCA_036280855.1 Pyrinomonadaceae bacterium
GAAGCCCCGGCACTGTTTCAGTCGTTTGACGAGTACCGGAAGTGGCACAAAGACAAACTCGATCCGGAATCGACGATCGGATTGTTGCTGATGCGGCCGCAAGTCGTCAGTAAGACCACGAAACACTATGACGCACTGATCAAGGCGATCGAGTCGGAAGGCTTGAGCGTGGTTCCGGCGATTGCGACGTTGATGGACAATCGCGAGGCGGTATCCAGATTTTTTGTAGAACGCGGATCGAAGAGAGTTACGCAGATTGTCTCGTTAACTGGTTTTAGCTTTGTTGGCGGTCCGGCGATGAACGATAGCGCCGCCGCCGCTGAGTTTCTGCGCGAGCTAAACATTCCGTATCGCTCCGCGGTGAGTCTCGACACGCAAACGATCGAAGCATGGAACGATTCAGCTACCGGTCTGAATCCCGTCCAGGCCGGAATGCAGATCGCAATCCCGGAGATCGACGGCGCGACCGAGCCTTTCGTCTACGGCGGGATCCCGCAGAGAGGCCAGGAGCCGGTCGCACTTGAAGATCGATGCGGTCGCTTTGCGCGTCGACTGCGGCGCTGGAACAGACTGCAAACCGCGCCTCGCGCCGAACTCAAGCTCGCGATCGTTCTGTTCTGCTTCCCGCCAAACAAGGGAAACATCGGCACTGCCGCCGATCTCGACGTCTTTCCCGGCCTGTTCGACGTGCTGAAGAAACTCAGCGACGAAGGCTATCGACTCGAGCTTCCTGATTCGGCGGATCAATTAAGAGAACGGCTGCTGGGCGGCAACTCCGAAAACTTCGGCGCGCCTGCAAACGTCGCTTACCGGATGAGCGTGCCGGAATACCGTCGTCTTTGTCCTTACGTGAGAGACGTCGAGAACGACTGGGGAACAGCGCCGGGAGCGATCAACTCTTTCGGCGGACAACTGCTAATCCAGGGCCTCACACTCGGCAACGTCTTCATCGGCGTGCAACCGACTTTCGGTTACGAAGGCGATCCGATGCGCCTGATGATGGCGCGCAGCGGCTCGCCACATCACGGCTTCATGGCCTTCTACACCTACATCTCAAAAGTCCTGAACGCCGACGGCGTAATTCACTTTGGCACGCACGGCGCCCTTGAGTTCATGCCCGGCAAACAGATCGGTCTTTCGGGCGAGTGCTGGCCGGACCGGCTCATTGACGAACTGCCCAACTTTTACATTTACAGCGTTAATAATCCTTCGGAAGGCTCGATTGCGAAGCGGCGTTCATACGCGGAGCTCATCTCGTACCTCACGCCGCCAATCGAAAATGCGGGTTTGTACAGGGAACTCGCGCAGCTAAAGGATCTCGTGATGGCGTACCGTGAATCGAGAAACCCGGAGGAGCGGGCACGGCTTTTTGAGTCGATCGAAGAGTTGAGAAGCGAAGCTAATTTTGTGTAACACTGATGACGCGGATTTTAAATTGATCAGGATCTACTCGATGGATAAAACACTCAACGCCATCTATAGCGATGACGGGAATGTCGTACTTATATTTCTTGAGTAGCTCCGGATCAGATTCGATATTGATCTCTTCGAGTGTGAAGCGATCGCTGATGCCGGCGTTCTCGATCACGGCTTTGGCTTCATCGCAGAGATGACATCCCGGGCGGGAATAAACGATCACATGAGGTTTGTGCGAGTAACTATTCATTAATAACTGCTTGCATGCAAATCGCGAAACAGAGTATAAATACGACGCCGACCACATTATATATTTTGTTTTCGTTAGGGTGCGGCGCTCTTCATGTTTAAGCTAACAGTTTGCTTCGCTTCGCAGAGAGTAATCCCTGTTCGAGGGAAAGTTGTATAGTTTTCGCTCTGCTTATAAAGTCGAAGTGTATCCACGGAAGTTTCGCAACACCCGGCATAAGGAATTGAATCGACGGAGGTCCGGACTTGGATAGTCAAGCCGATCAATTGTCTGTTCCGCCTGCGAGTGCGGGGGCTGTCACGCCTCCGCGAACGACCGCTCCGGCAAAGCCGGCACCTGCCGCTGCCGTCGTCGAAACGAGTTCCGATCCCCCCGTCAACAAGATGCGCCGCCGTATTGTCTGGGCGACTGTTGCCGGCTCACTCATTACGTTCTTCCTGATGTTCGTGCGGTTCTTCCTGCCGCGCTCAATCCTCGAGCCGTCGCCTCTCTTCAAGATCGGCTCCCCGGCTGATTACGCGCTCGGCGTCGATACGAAGTGGCAGCAGCAGTATCGCATCTGGGTGACCCGCACGTCGGATCGCCTGTTTGTTATCTACGCAGTCTGCACGCATCTGGGGTGTACGCCCGACTGGAAGGCGAGTGAAAACAAGTTCAAATGTCCATGCCATGGCAGTGGCTACGACAGCGAGGGGATCAACTTTGAAGGCCCGGCTCCACGGCCGATGGACCGCGCCAAAGTCGAACTCGACGCGGAAGGTCAGATCGTAGTGGATATCGGCACGCTCTATACCTGGCCAAAGGGCGAGCCCACCGAGTTTGACGATCCGGGAGCGTTTATCAGGGTATAGGCCGCGGAGGAGAATCAGTGGCGGATAGTTCTGATCCAAAAGAGACGAAACAACTTACGACCGGCGAAGAGGCAAGCAATAAGAGCCTCGTCGAGAGGGTCAAAGAAGGCAGCACTGCGCTAAAAAACCGCGCGGTCGAGGAAGCGAAGGAGTACAAAGACCCGCAGGACACGCAGCTCTGGAAATCGATCTTTCGTGTCTCTCACGATCGCTCCGACCCGCGCAACCGTTCGCTCGCAATTCTTTCAAACGTATTTCTCCACCTACATCCGGCAAAGATCAATCGCGACGCCGTGCGTTACCCGTTTACGTGGGGAATGGGAGGCATCACCTTCTATCTCTTCATCGTGCTCACGTTTACCGGCGTGTTGCTGATGTTCTACTACCACCCGACAAAGGCAGACGCTTTCAAAGACATTCTTTATCTGGAGCACGACGTTCCGTTTGGAAAGTTGTTGAGAAACATGCACCGCTGGGCGGCGCACCTGATGGTGATCACGACGTGGCTGCACATGTTTCGCGTGGTGCTGACCGGATCTTACAAAAGACCGCGTGAGTTTAACTGGTGCGTCGGCGTCGTGTTGCTCGTGTTGACGCTGCTGTTGTCGTTTACCGGTTACCTGCTGCCGGACGATCAGCTTGGGTTCTGGGCGGTTACGGTGGGAACAAACATGGCGCGCGCGACGCCGATGCTGGGTCACGACGGGCCGTTTGGACCACAACTCGGTATGACTGCTTACAACGACGTTCGCTTCGGACTGCTCGGTGGTTCGATCGTGGATGCGAATGCGTTGTTGCGTTCTTACATCTGGCACTGCATCGGTATTCCGCTCGTAGCGTCGATCTTCATGGCAGTGCATTTCTGGCGCATACGAAAAGACGGCGGGATTTCAGGTCCGGCTCCGGTGATGCTCGAGTCGGAAATGAAAGCGGTAACTAAGAAGAAATAAAACCGTTGGGACTCTGATGAAGAGATACATCAACAAGTGGACCATCTGGGGCGCGCTTATCGTGATCGCTGCCATCTGGGCGTTGAACGTCCACGACTGGCACCAGTTATGGAAGATCTCCTCTGCTCCTGACAACGTGCCGATCGTCGCAATGCTTTTTCTGGTGCCGTTCTTTACATGGCTCGGCATCAAGCAGGCAGTCGCAAACGATCGTCTGATCGAGAATCTCGAAGGCGATCCAAAACTCGCGAAGACGCACCATCGCAAGGTTGAACCGTGGCGTCCGGGCTGGGCGCGCGAAATTCACGTTTGGCCGTATCTCGTGCGCGTAGAGTTTCTGGCTACGGTCATCGTGACGGTAGTGCTCTTCATCTGGTCCATCACGCTCAACGCTCCGCTTGAAGAGCCGGCAAATCCGAACCTGACGATGAATCCGTCGAAGGCGCCGTGGTACTTCCTCGGGCTCCAGGAAATGCTTGTTTACTTCGATCCGTGGATCGCCGGCGTCGTGATGCCGTCGCTCATCATGGTCGGGTTGATGGTGTTTCCGTACGTCGATTCAAATCCGCTCGGAAACGGTTATTACACGCTGAGGCAACGTCGCTTTGCATTGTGGATGTTTGGCGCGGGGTTCCTGCAGTGGATCGTTTTGATCGTGATCGGCACGTTTATTCGTGGTCCGGGCTGGATCTGGTTCTGGCCGGGACAAACATGGGACCACAACGCGGTCGTGTTCGACAAGAACGTCGACCTGCACGACATGATCGCAGCCGGTTTGAATCTCGATTTCCTGTCGCGAGATCCGTGGAAGTTTATCTTCGGTTTCATTGTGGTTAGCGGGTTCTTCCTGCTGGGCGCGCTTTTCTTCCACTGGCTGATGACAGTCGACTTCAAGAAGATCAGTTTGCGACCGCTGCGGCTGTTTCCCAAGAACGAATTCGAACAAAAGCTTTTGGCGCGCACGAGCCTGCTGCAATATCTGACGTTCCAGTTTTTTGCAGTGAGCGTGCTGCTGGCGTTACCGGTAAAACTCATCCTGCGGCTTGTGTTTACGATCAAGTACGTGTGGGTGACACCGTGGTTCAACATATAGCTTTGAAATTACGCCGAAGGCGTTCGCTAATTGCAGCCCAGGGTTGGAGCGCAGCGAGAACCCTGGGATCGATATAAAAAGACACCTTAAACCCTGAAAGGGTTAATCGGTGCACGAACCCCTTCAGGGTTGAAACAGAATTAAAAACGATGACCCCAAGGTTCTCGCTGTCGCTCGAACCTTGGGCTGAAATTAGCGAACGCCTTTGGCGTAATTCGAATGAACCCACACCTGGAGCGCCGCAGGGGCGGCACGAGTCCAAAGTAGTGCGGAGGAACGATCATAGTGGCTGATTCTCCAAGACCGGACGAATCGTTAGTCAAAAAGGACAGGGACGTACCTGCTGAAGATCCCATTACCAGTCGATCTACGAGCGGCTGGATGCTTGTCAGCGCGTTGCTGATGACCATCTCGATCGCGTGGGCGCTTTATGATGAAGCGTTGGGACAGCGTCCATGGAAGGGAATGCAAAGCGAGTTTGTCGCGCGCTACACGCGTTATCTCGACAGCATTAAGGACAAGGCTGGAAACACCGAAGCGGAGGTGAAGCAGAGTCCTGAATACGTGACGCTGGATGAGGCTGCGAAGGCCGCGCGCGCAGAGATCCAGGATCAGGAAAAAGATCTCCGTGCAAACGTCGTAAAAGTCCAGGCCAAGCTCGACGCGATCACCGAGCCTTTCCAGAACCAGCGCGGCCGCCTCACCGTTATCAGCTACAACATCGAGACAGCCGACGAAGACTCCAAGCAAAAATATCGTGACCAGGCTGAGGCTAAACGCCAGGAAGATATCGAAGTCGAACTGCCCAACGACAATGGAGTCAAGGAGACTAAGACTTTCAAGTACGCCGAGCTCGAGAAGTTGTACGACCAGCTGCGTGAGGAAAAGGCAAGGCTTCTAGGTACTCAGGCAGAGCTGCTGAAACGGCCCGCGGAGTTGGAGAAGAAACGCGACGACTACCTCAAAAACCAGCTTATCGGGTTGGGGCCAACGCAGATTGAGGGCCTGAAGACAAAGACTGCGAATTACGACTACTCGATCCTTGGTCACCAGCTCAGTGTCGGCGCCTACGATATCGTCGACCGTTGTGAAGTGTGTCACGCCGGAATCAGAGAGCCACTCGATATCAAGGCTTCAGACATGGCGCCTGATGGTCCCGGTGGTGAGCCCGACGCTCTCGCGCGAGCTTTCGTCAGCCATCCGGATCGCGAAATCCTGCGGATTCACAATCCGGAGAAGTTTGGCTGCGCGAGTTGTCACTGGGGCAATGGACGTGCAACCACCAACCTTACGAAGGGACACGGCCGGCATCGCTTCTGGCTCTGGCCCATGTTTGAGAAAGAGAACACTGAGGCTGGTTGCCAGCAATGTCACGCGCGCGATCGCGTGACGCAGGGCGCCGAAGTGTTGAATCTCGGCCGCGACCTGTTTGCCGAACGCGGCTGCGTGGGTTGTCATCGTTACGAAGGTTTTGATCGTGAGACTGATACGCTCGCGAGCACTCGCCAGACGATCGGACAGCTCCAGGACCAGATCCTTCTGAACGAAAAGCAGAGACGCGCTAATGCGAAAGCCTCGGAAGCGGTAAATCTCAGCGAGCAGGAAGTCACAAGGCTGCTGGCGGAGAGTGAAAGCCTGCTAGTCACCAACAGCCTGCTCGCAGCGCGTATGGATCAGTTGAACATCCAGGCGAAGTACCTGATGCAGGACCAGAAGAAAGTTGGACCAAACCTCAAAGACGTTCGCGTGAAATTGCGCAAAGAGTGGGTCCCGGTCTGGCTCGAAGATCCGCAGGGCTTTCGTCCCGGCACCAAGATGCCGACCTTCTGGCGTTTCTCGAAGGCGCACGAAGGCGCGCGTGTAAACATGCGCGACAAGGATGCGCCGGAACAGATTCAGGCCATCGCCGCTTACCTCTGGCAGGAGAGTTTTGATTCAAAACTGCCCACGCAGCAACAGGGCAACGCCGGAAACGGCAAAACGCTTTTTGAAACTCGCGGTTGTCTTGCCTGCCACTCGACCGGCGAAGGCAACGCCAGGATTGGTGGAGACTTTGCTGCCAATCTCCAGCGTGTCGGCGAGAAGGCAAACTTCGACTACATCGTGCGCTGGATCTACAACCCTCGCGATCGCGTTGCGCCTTATTGTCCAAAAGAGAAACGCGACCTGACTCACGAAGACTACGCAAAGAAAGGCTTGCCGTTTGTTTACGACACCGAGATGCACTCACGCTGCCCGAATGACGGTGCTGAGTTGCAGGTGCAGAACATGACGGTGATGCCAAACTTCCGCCTGTCTGAGTCGGATGCGCGAGACATTGCGACTTACTTGTTCTCGCTCTCTTCGCCGCCAGGTTATCCGGGCGCGGCGTACATGGATGACGCGAGTCTGAAAGAGAAAGGCCGGGGCCTGATCAAGCAGTACGGCTGTGCCGGTTGCCACGAAATCAAGGGCTTTGAAGAAGAGCAGCGCATCGGCAAAGAGTTGACGGTTGAAGGTGCGACTCCGATCGAGCGTCTCGACTTCGCGCTCCAGACGCATCACGCGGAGAAGGGCGAGGACCCGCTCAATCTTCGACCCGAGCAGAAGGACCAGCATAAGAGCTGGTACAACCACAAAGGTTTCTTCGAAAGAAAGATTGAAGAGCCGTCAATCTACGATGAGGGCAAGGAAAAGGACCAGAAAGATAAGTTGAAGATGCCCGAGCCGTACTTGACGCCGGAGTGGCGCACGGCGCTGACGACGTTCCTGCTTGGAAGCGTCGGCAACGAAGGCGCAAACGTTCCTTCGACTCTCTTCTACACGCCGCAGGACCAGCGTCGCCAGGACGTTCAAAACGGCTGGTGGGTGAT
>DASUPZ010000292.1:0-17008 GCA_036280855.1 Pyrinomonadaceae bacterium
CTTTGGTCCAGATCTCGAGGTGCTTAACTTGGGACCAAAGCGGCGACAAGTCGCCGCACTCCAAGGAGGTCCGTGACTCCTGTCTGCTGGATGGGACCTATACCGGGATAAAGGCATGCTTTCAGCTACGGAGATCCTGAAAATCTGGGAAGTGGGCCAATCCCAACTTCCTGCAGAGCGTGCTCTTGCGTTGCTCTCAGTGTGTTGTCCAAAGACGGCGCGCGGTGAGCTGGAACAGATGAACATCGGCAAACGCGACGCGTTGCTGCTGGCGTTCCGCGAAAGACTGTTTGGTCCGCACTTTTCAGGACTCGCAAGGTGTCCGGAGTGCAAATCGGATCTCGAGATTAGTTTTCACTCTTCGGAAGTGCGGACAACAGTTTCCCCCGACACAACTGGTCCGTTTGAATTTACTTTTGGCGACTTTGAATTCACTTGCCGGCTGCCAAACAGTGCGGATCTCATAGCGGTCATCCCGCAGGTGAAGTCCGGTGCAGTCGGCAACGCGCTATTCGATCGCTGCCTGCTCGAGAAACGTCACCAGGGCAGGGAAGTCGCGAGCAACAGTTTGCCCCGTGAGGTTGTTGAAGCGATCGTCAATGAAATGGCACGACGCGATCCACAGGCAGACATTCGCTTCGCGCTAACTTGTCCTGATTGCGCGCATCAATGGGAAGCGATCTTCGACATCGTCTCGTTTGCATGGAACGAGATCTCCGCGTGGGCCGGCCGGTTGATGCGGCAGGTCCACACACTCGCCCTCGCTTATGGCTGGCGCGAGATCGACATTCTCACGATGAGTTCGTGGCGACGACAAGCGTACCTGGAGATGTTGAGTGAATGAACGGTTACCTGAACAACCTGGTGATGCGATCAATGGATTCCGGCCCTCGCGTGGAGCCGCGACTGCCTTCGATGTTCGAAGCGGGCGCAGTCAACGTGGGACAAGCTCCGAAGCCTGATGCGCCTCAAGCGTACGAAGAAGACGTAACGATTGAAGCCGCGTCGAGTCGAGTGAGACCGTCGCAGGGGGCGGATCAAGTTTCAACAGGGGTGACACCGGCATCGACGTCTCGCGTCGAGTCTTCGATCAGGCAGCAATCGCTAAGAGCAGAAGACGCTTCGCTCGTCGATGCGGTGCCGCCTGTTACGCCGTCTGTTACTTCGGCGCACGATCGCGTTGAACCGGCATCAGTTGAATCATCAGTCGAGTCATTGTCGCTGAGCGTGCCGGCGGAAACGGCCGAAGTCGTTGCGCAACCTCGGTCCAAACCTCCCCGAACGAATCGCCCAGCTGACGCTTCTGATCGTTCATCCGAGATTCATGAAGAGCGCGTTGTCGAACCGAATGTTCCCGTCGAACAGGCGGACATCGCACCACGCGCCTCGCAATCTCAAACTGAAAGCATGATCGAGGTGGAGCACCCAACCACGGTAATCAAAATTCAATCACCAAAGCCCGCGCGGCCAACGACTCCACTCGCGCCCCGCGCGACCGGGCCGATCAAGCCGAGAACTAGCGACGAAGCTGCGCAAACAGATGGTCCAACCGAGATCGAGACCTACGTGGAGGAACCTGAAAAGAGTTCGGACCTCCCGAGCGATACGCACGTCATACAAGCGCTCGATCCAACGCTCTCAGTTCCACAGCAAAATACAGCAAATCCCTGGCGCGAAACGCGTTCACAACCTGCTCACTGGCGCAGGCGTCAATCGCCTGGCCCAACTGAACCGGAACCGTCGATCAACGTGACTATCGGACGCATTGAGATTCGCGCCGTGCCCGCTGACAACCGCAAGACAAACGCGTCGCGCCGATCCGAATCACCCGTGATGCCCCTTGATGAATATCTGCGAAAGCAACGGCGAGGTGCCGAAAGATGAGTAACAGCCGGGCCATAGCCGCCGTCACTGCCACGCTCCGGAGCCTAATCGAACGAGGCTTCGATCCGGCGCGTGATCCAAATTCTGATCCCCTGCTTCAAGGGACCGCTGTGACGATGCAGCCTCCCGATGAGGCGCGCGGCGCAAATCCGCCGGAGCGCCAGCTCAACCTTTACCTTTATCAGGTGATGCCGAACGGGGCTTACCGTAACGCCGACGTTCCGCGACAACTTCGTCCGGGCGAAACCGGTCAGCCACCGCTTGCTCTCAATCTTTATTACCTGCTGACTGCATACGCTGTTGACGATCAGCAACCGGTCAGCCATCGCATTCTCGGTCGTGCGATGTCCGTGCTGAACGATCATCCGGTGCTGGGTCGCAGGGAAATCGAAGCGGCGTTGCCGAATACGGGTTTGGGTGAACAGTTCGAACGCGTTCGTCTTTCACTTCAGCCACTCGCGCTCGAAGATATCTTTAAACTCTGGTCGGGTTTTCAAACTCACTATCGTCTCTCGGCTGCGTACGAAGCAACAGTGGTCCTGATCGATAGCACGCGTCCAAGGAGTGCGCCGATGCCGGTATTGCAACGTGGCGAAGACGATCAGGGAAATACCAGCACTGCAGGCGTGAGTTTCCCGATGATCAAAACCATTCGTCTGCCGCGCGCGCAAAGCAGCGCGTCACTGGGCGACGAGATCATCATCACCGGACAGAACCTCGAAGGCCTGCAATCAGTTCGGTTCACTTCCGTGAACCCACGCGCGAACGGCATTGGGCCGATCGTGTTGTTGCCGCCTGCGATAGAAACAACTGAAGAAGGAATCAGGGTCAGGCTTCCCAACGACGCCGCCGCCAGCGAACAGTGGAGAGCAGGTTTTTACACAGTCGCCGCTCTTGTTAGTCGCAACGAGCAAACGTGGAGTTCGAATGAACTTCCGATGTCGCTCGCGCCGTCGATCGTCAACATCGCTCCAGGTAACACCGTTGCACGCGATCCGGACGGCAACGTGACGATCACGATCACGAGCAGGCCGCGCGTGAGACTCGCGCGCGTAGACGACAATACTATGCGTTTCGATCAGGACGTGCTGTTGCTGCTCGGCACCTCGCGCCAGATCGCGCCACAACCACCGCCGGGGCCGCCACCGCCTCCCGATGCACCGCCCGTGAGCACGGATCAGTTGCAGTTTGTTTTCAACATGACTGCGGACGAAGTGGGCCAATACCTGCTGCGCCTTCGTGTTGACGGCGTAGACAGCATCCCCCTCGATCCGCTGTCAGACATTCCCCGGTTCGACGACGCACAACGACTCGAGGTGACCTGATGGCGGACGCGTCAACATGGCAGGCAAAAAATGAAGCGTATCTCGCGAAGGCGTTTGCCCTGCAACGTCTTCGCCTGACACGTTTCGCTCAAAGCAGGAAAGACGGCGCAGTGCCGTACGACGAGCAGGCTGCGAACGCGAACCCGGAAGAATTGCAGGCAGAGCTCGAAACACTCGAGCGCGAATCGCCGCCGCCGGCAGTGGTCGTGTTGAGTCGTCTCTTCAATCTTTCACGCTTCGAGCGCGATCTGCTGTTGTTGTGCGCCGGAATGGAGCTCGACACAAACGTCTCTGCGTTGTGCGCGCGTGCGCAGAGCGATTCGCATCGCCCTTATCCGACCTTTGCGCTCGCACTTGCTTTGTTTGATGAGCCGGCGTGGGACGTGCTCTCGCCTGAAAGACCTTTGCGGCGCTGGCGTTTGATCGAGATCAACCAACCGGGACACACGCCCCTCACTGTTAGTCCGCTGCGCGCCGATGAGCGAATCGTCAACTACATAAAAGGTTTGAACTATCTCGACGATCGCCTGGCGCCGATGTTGTTTCCGTTGAACCTCGGAACGTTTCACACGACGTTGCCTGCGTCGCAAAAAGAAGCGGTCGACCTGATCGTGCGACAGTTGCGACGCGAGCGATCTAACTGGTACCTGCCGCTCATTCAACTCGCCGGTGCCGACGTGCAGAGCAAACAGCTCGTCGCGTCGCATGCGACTTCGGCGCTGGGGCTGCGATTGCTGCGTTTGCCCGCGGCGCTGATGCCGACGCACGCGCCCGAACTCGAAACGCTCGCGCGACTAATCGAACGAGAGATGGCCCTCTGGCCGTTTGCGATCTATGTGGACCAGCAGGATCTCGATCGTAGTGCGTTGAAGGAATCTTCAAACGCGCAGGCGCTGCAACGACTGCTGGCGCGCAGCAATGGGATCTTCTTCATTGACACGCAGGACGTGAATCCGGATTTCAACGCGCTCGGCCGCGGCGTGTTGACTCTCGACATCGGACGCCCGACGCCCGTCGAGCAACAACTCGCGTGGCGCGAAGTGTTGGGTGAGAACTCCGGCGACGCTCCGATCCAGCTCGCAAGCCAGTTTGATCTCAACATCTCGAGCATTCACGAGGTGATGGAGAACAGCACGAATGGAAGTTCCGAAACGAAGACGATCGAGCCTGAGCATGTTTGGGACGCTTGCCTGGCGATTACGCGCCCGCGACTGGACGTGCTAGCCCAGAATATAAAACCGAAGGCGACGTGGGACGACATCGTGCTGCCGGAAGCTGAGTTGAGCTTGTTGCGACAGATTGCCGGGCAGGTCGGTCACCGCCACACGGTTTACGAGGAGTGGGGATTCGCGGCCAAGCGCACTCGCGGTCTGAGTATCAACGCGCTCTTCGCGGGCGAGAGTGGGACCGGAAAGACGATGGCTGCGGAAGTGATTGCAAATCACCTGCGTCTCAATCTGTTCCGCATCGATCTCTCCGCGGTCGTGAGCAAGTACATCGGCGAAACGGAAAAGAACCTGCGCCGGCTCTTCGATGCTGCTGAGGACGGCGGTGCGATCCTGTTTTTCGACGAGGCGGATGCATTGTTCGGGAAGCGCAGCGAAGTGAAAGACAGTCACGATCGCTACGCCAATATCGAGATCAATTACCTGCTGCAACGGATCGAGTCGTATCGCGGGCTGGCAATTCTCGCCACAAACATGAAGAGCTCTCTGGACCAGGCGTTCATGCGCCGGATCCGGTTCATCGTGGAGTTTGCCCCGCACGGTCACGCCGAACGCAAGGCGATCTGGCAGCGGATCTTTCCGCCGCAAACGCGCATCATCGGCCTCGACTATGGGCGGCTCGCGAATCTCAACATCAACGGCGGCAGCATCAACAACGTTGCGATCAATGCGGCGTTTCTCGCGGCGCAGGCGGGCACGCCGGTCACGATGTCCCTCGTGTTGCAAGCTGCGCGCAATGAGTTTTTGAAACTGAAGCGGCCGTTCAATAGCGACGATTTCAGTTGGCAGGAGGAGAAGGCTGCAACCGCATGAAGATCAACTTGCATATCGAACGCCTGGTACTCGAGGGTCTACCGCTCGAACGCGCACATGGACCACAAGTGCAGCACGCGGTGCAGCAGGAGTTGAGCCGGCTGCTCGGCGCGAATGGCGTGGCACCGGGGCTAACGGGTGCGATGCCTTACGCGCGCGGCACTGAAGTTTCCTACTCGCGAGAGTCGACACCGCGTCAACTCGGAACGCAGATCGCGCAGTCAGTGCACGGAGGTTTGAGTTGAGTTCCTGTTCAGAGTTCAACCTTTAGGTTGCTGTTCGCGCGATCCGGACAAGCTAAAGCTTGAACTCTAAACGCAGGCTGGAAAATACCGGGACTTATGAGTAGACGCAGTTCATCCAAACCTGATTCGAGACTCGGCGCCACGGTTAAGCCCGTCGCTGGTCCAGTGCTACAGCGCAAGTGTGCCTGCGGCAATCAGGCGGGTGGCGGCGGTCAGTGTGATGAGTGCGCGAAGAAGGGCCACGAACTTCAGCGCAAGGTCAACGACCCGGAAAGCGCCGGCGCGCACCACGAAGCGATCCCGCCGATCGTTAACCAGGTGCTCGATTCTTCAGGGCAACCACTCGACGCCTCAACACGCTCATTCATGGAGCCTCGTTTCGATCACGACTTCAGCGGCGTCCGCGTACACACCGACACCCGCGCCGCTGAATCAGCCGAAGCAGTCAACGCCCACGCCTACACAGTCGGCAAGGACGTTGTCTTCGCTCCGGGCCAGTATCAACCAGGCACGGAATCCGGTAACGGCGTGCTGGCCCACGAACTCTCTCACGTGGTCCAGCAAGACGGAGTCAGCGGTCACGCTGCGAAGACGATGAGTCATCCGTCCGACTCCTCCGAGCGCGAAGCGGACAACATCGCAGGGCGCGTCCTGAGAAGCGAACCGGTATCCGTGAATCAGAGTCCGGGCTCTGCTATTCAGGCTCTATCAGTGGAAGAAGGCATCGGCATCGGCCTTAGCGGGGTGATCGCTGGCGGGATAATCGGAGTCGGTATTGCTGCACTCGCCGGCGCTTTCGACAAAGAGGATTTCACGAAGACCGAGCTCGACGCGTATCTGAAGTCCCTTAAGGACAACAAGAAGAAGGAAGGCAACCGAGACAGCGACAACAAAGCGCGTGATGTCGTGCGCAAGAAGTTGTTCAAAGGACTCGATCTCGACACTCGCATCCTGCTCATCGACGAGATGCTCACCGGTTCTGCTGGTAATGACGACGAAGACGCGATTCTCGTGATCATCACCGCCGCCACGCCCAAAGAACGGCAAACGATCGCCGAGCGCATCGGTTACGACCGTCTCTATGACAAGTTCCACGGCGATCAACTCGATGCGCTTTACGCGCTCTATCCGGAGTTCAATTCGTTACATCCCCGCGGTGGCGAAAAGCGCAAGACTCGCTCCATTCAGGATTACCTGGATCGCTGGGAGATAGAGACCGGCAACATGATGACGCCCGAAGAGAAGGCGACGCTGGGTCGCGGTTGCGTGGGCATCACCGCGCTGAGGATGGAAGATCTCAAGAATCCGGATCTCTCGAATTGTTACAACTCGTTTGCCGAGGTCTGGTCTGCTTCCAAGACCATGACCGCGTTTCTCGAAGCGAATTTCCCTGACAAGAAGGCTTATATCTTTTCCAAGAGATTCTGGTCCCATGGTTTGGAATTTCCGATCGATCCAGCGAGCGGCAAGGTCGATGTGAGCGCGCACTCCGGCGATCCGAGACCGCCGATGGGTGCGCACGGGTTCACCAATTTCGATTACGGGCTCTATGACGAGACGACGGGCAACTGGTGGCATGCGAACCACTGCGATCCGATTTTGAGTACGAGTCTGGAGTGTAAGGAACAGTATAGCCCTCGTGACCGCATGGAAGTTTATGAGAGCAACTTGCAGTCGTATTCGACAGGACTTCGGGATTTCGATACGCAAATATTTTGTGTTGCTGTAGGCAGAAAATGACGCGAGGTAGACCATGAGTACGGAAATTCCAGATTGGACCAAATTAGAAGATCAGGAAGTTAGCCTGAGCGGCACGGCCGAAAACGCGAAGGCCGGAGCGCTGCTCATGATTCGTGACGACTACGCGATTCTGATCCGCGATTTGTCTCGATGGGACGAGGAGACGGTCGGAAAGACGGTGAACGTCGAGGCGATCGTGCGCCGCGCGCGTAGTGGTCCCAAGGCTGATAAATCTGACGAAGCAATTCAGGGAACGGCCAGCAATCGCGAGACGTGGGTGTTGGAGCTAAAGCAGTTTCGAGTATTGGACTGAAGCAGATCATGAGTTTTTCTACCGTGAAACGACTGAGCCGCTACGCGACTTTCCCGGCGCCTTCGCTTGTGCGTACGGTTTTGTCCTCGTCCGGCCGCCCGCTCGACGCTGCTACACGTGAATCAATGGAGCCGCGCTTCAGTCGGATTTCGGGAACCCAATCGTATTCCGCAAGTAGCCTCGTGCCTTCCAGTTTAGGTGTTGGTAACTCAGCTAGTGCTTCCGAACGATCGGCGGATTACATTGCGCTTAATGCATTGAATGGTCCAGGCGACTACGTCAGCAATCGTGGCGCGGATTTCAGCCGGGTTCGCATTCACACTGACTCACGTGCGGCTGAGTCTGCGCGCGCACTCAACGCACAAGCCTACACCTTCGGGAACAACATCGTATTTGGCGCCGGACGATACGCTCCAGAGACACCCTCCGGTCAAAAGGTGCTGGCGCATGAGTTAGCCCATGTGGTCCATAGCAACACTGTTGCTGGTGACACTGCAACCGTTCATAGATTCACTGCCTTTACTCCGGATCAGCAGAGCGCAGATGAATCGCTGGGATGGCAGCATCCGATGGGTTCCCCACTGCGAGTGGCCGACGATGGTCAGATGGCTGTTGAAGACAACGACTGGGGGCCGGGCACCAACAAGCGCGCGTGGACCACTCCTGACAAGATCGCTGAGTCAAACGACATTCTGACGAAACAAAAATCACGCGCAAAGCTGCGACAGAAATCCGGAAGCCAGGAGCTTTCGGGCCGCATTCCCGATACGGGCAATCCCATCCTCCTTAATGAGATCGAACCGTTCAGGGAAGGTGGTGGAAAGTTCAACCTCGCCTCCGACTGCGGCACCGCGGCCAGACAGGTAACCGGCAGTGAGCCGAGTGGTGATCTCGGTGCAGGTTTGGGCGCGGGTATTGGTCTGGTGGCCGGCGCTGCCGGTGGCGCCGGAATCGGTTATGCGGCGGGTGGCGACAAAAACTCAGGCTTGGGAGCGGTGATTGGCGGTCTTATCGGCGCCGCTGTCGGGCTTGTCGGCGGCCTGTTCGCCGGTCGTGAAATCGAGAAAGCTGCAAAAAGGAAGAAGGACACTGCTGTTGTTCGCGGTGCAGACGGTGCCGAAGAAGAGCTCACGGCCCGCTCTTATCACGGCGGTGACCCGACCACGCCTGAGGAATACACGGAAGAGTTGTTCAAGAAAGAGTTCGGCGCAAATCTGACAAGAGAAGAGGCGTACGCAAAGTATGCCGCTCTGACGGCGACCGAAAAAGACGACTTCGATCGCAAGTACGGCATTAACAAGTACGCCGTGCCGCGAGTGGGCCAGGCTCTAACGATCAGCACTGAAAAAGATATGCCGGGTTATTCGGATACCAGTGACATGACCTGGAATTTTCATTATGCGGCGACGGTCTTGAGAAGTGGTAATGACTTCGTCACGCTCGAAAGCGCAGCGGGTTGGGATTCAGACGACTGGATCTTCTTTATGTATGGACCAGAGTCGAAGAGCCAATCGTTCCACGAATTCCATGGCAGCACCGAAACCCACGGATCCAGGTACCAGACTTATGTGGTCCAACCAGAGAAGTGATGCAGCAGGAACGTAATTTTGTGAGGACTAAAGAAGACGTGAATCGGCTGGACGGACGAAGCGTGGTTGCAATCGGGCGCTATGAGGCGATCCCTAAACCCATGAAGGGAAAGGTGACGAAGGAATTACCAAAGGACCACGCGGTGCTCCGGCTGGTAGATGGAACGAGGGTTTATCTGGAGGCGCTCGATTCGAGAAGATCACGCAGACCACAGGCAGAGTTGGACCAGTTTAACGGTCGACAGGTTTATGTCGCTGGAACTGCTCACAAACAGATGCCTGCGCGTGGAGCCGGTTTGATCGCGCCGTGCCTCAGTGAGATTTCTGAAATCCGGGAGATTGGACCAGAAGAAGCGAATAACCAGTGATGAGCGAACACGCAGCGCCAGTACAAGCCATGCCAACACCCGCGCCGCAGGCGCCCGCGGCGAAAGGGTTACAACTGCGCCGCAAGTGTGCGTGTGGGAGTTACGGCAGTGGTGGCGGTTCGTGTGACAAGTGCAGCCGGGATGAAAACAAGTTGCAGCGGGCTGCGGCTGGTCCCGGAAAGCCTGAAGGCTTGCCGCAGAGCGTGCATGAAGTGTTGGGTTCGAGTGGATATCCATTAGACGCCGCGACGCGTTCATGGATGGAGCCGCGTTTTAACTACGACTTCAGTGGCGTGCGTGTGCATACCGATGCGCGTGCGGCGCGTTCGGCGAGGGACGTTAATGCGCTGGCTTACACGGTTGGACGCGATGTGGTGTTTGGCGCAGGACAGTACGCGCCGGGCACGGAGCGAGGCACGCGTTTGCTGGCCCATGAGTTGACGCACGTGGTCCAACAAACGTCGAGCGGCGCAAGCGCGCAACAGGCGTCGAAAGCTGTCAGTGAGCCTGGTGATGCAGCGGAAGTTGAAGCCGACGCGATGGCAGATCGCGTGATGAGCGGCGAGAGTGCGGACGTTACGCAGGCGCCGAATGCGACATTACATGCGTTGTCGGAAGGCGAGACTGCGGGTGTGATTGTCGGTGCGGCTCTTGGTGTGGGAGCCATTTTTACAGTCCTTGGGCTCGCCGGCGTCTTCGATCGCGAGACCTACAGCCCGGAGGAACTCACCGCCTATCTCACTGTGCTCGCGACAACACGTCGCATCGAGAACAATCGAAACAGCGACAACAAGGCCCGCAACGTGGTGCGAAACTGGCGCGAAAACGTAACCGGTTTCAACATCAACAATGGTTTCAGCGTGAGAGGTGGTTCGCTAAGTGAAGTGGAACTCAAGCGCCTCCTGATCAAAGAAATGCTTTCCGGAGTCACTGCCGGCGAGGATGAAGAAGCGATCTTGACGATCCTCGAAAACTCGAGTCCGGAAGCCGTCCTTCAAATTCTTGATCCTAATCACGGCATCTCGATTCAAATGCTCGACGGCAAGATCGGCGGCGATAACCATCGTCGTTTCGAAGCCATTCTCGAACGACTCTTCCCATCGTCTTCCACTGCCCGACGCGACAACGCGCCTTCGTGCACTGCTCGCCAGGGGTTGATGATCGAGTATGCGCGTCGCCGCGCGCTTGAGATGGCAAACAACGCGATCGATGTCATCACCAAACGTCGCGACGATCCGAACTTCAGGGCCGCGCTCGAGTGCCGTTTTCAAGGCGCGGCTGTTCCGGAACAGCGGCGCATCCTCGACATCTTTCAAAATACGGCCACTGCGCTTGCCGATCGTCTTTATCATTGCGCGCCCGAAGGCATTGGCGAGCTCGAAGCTCCACCGCAAATCACAGCCACGACCGGTGAATTGCTGCCGCCGGTGCGATGTGATTTGGAAGATGCCAACGCCTTCCGCACGAACCAGGGACGGCAGTTCCGCGAGGTATATCTCTGCGGCGCATTCTTCCGGAAAAGTCCGGAGGTGCAAGCGATCACGGTGCTGCACGAGTCAGCGCATGCGGCGGGAATGGACGATCACGTGTACCAGCCCGGATGCGGAATAGATTTGCAAACCGCGCTGACGAATGCTGATTCGTACGCGTTCTTCGCCAACGATCTGATGCAGCCGCTTCCGGGCGCAAGCGGACCTGATTTGCGAACGAGTGAACCGCAGATGCCTGCGGTCTCGGTCGGTAACTTCCGCAACTCCGGAGCCGTCAGCCCGGAGAACCAATGCCCGACATGCGCGCAACTTCCCGGCCTCGGGCTTGCCCCGGATCAGTTTCGAAACATCATGGAATTGCGTGGCGACATCACGGGCCATCGCAGTGAAGTTGAGTACGACTTCAAACGGACCAAGGAAGTGGCGGTCTGGAGACATGGCGACGGAGGCTGGAACCGTCTCGGATACGACGCGCCGGGAACTCCCGACGATACATTCGAAACGGACGAACACGTTACTCCGACAAACAACCACATTTACTCGGTTGATGCTCCGGGATTTCCAGGCAATTTTGCGCCACGACCTGACGCGGACACTTACTCGTACAAGGCCAACTTTGTCGAGTCGGTAAATGCGCGGGTGCGGCCTGGACCATGGATGCCCGTATCGAATCAGTTTGAATGGCATTCCGTGACGTGGATCGAAAAGGTCAATGGCAGTTGGGAACGAAGTCAGGGGCTCAATGAGATCGAGCCGGGTCACATCTTTATCGGCGAGGGATTGCCATATGGACCAGGCGATTATCCGCTGCCGAACTATGAGGACGGAGTTCCGGTGTGAGTTTTAGTGAGTAAGAGATGAGCGAACACGCTGCACCAGTACAAGCCACGCCCACGCCCGCACCGCAAGTGCAGGCGACGAACGGGTTTAAATTGCAGCGTAAGTGTGCGTGCGGAAGTTACGGCAGTGGCGGTGGCTCGTGTGACAAGTGTCGCGCGGACGGAAAGAAGTTGCAGCGCACTGCTATCGGTCCGGAAACACCGGACGGGCTCCCTGAGAGCGTGCATGAAGTGTTGAGTTCGAGTGGACATCCGCTTGATCAGACGACGCGGTCGTGGATGGAGCCGCGTTTTAACTACGACTTCAGTGGTGTCCGTGTCCACACTGATGCACACGCGGCCCGGTCAGCGAAGGAAGTGAACGCGCTCGCTTACACAGTGGGCCGCGATGTCGTGTTTGGCACAGGGCAGTACGCACCAGGCACTGAGCGCGGCACACGTTTGCTGGCCCATGAGTTGACGCACGTGGTCCAACAAACGTCGAGCGGATCGAGCGCGCAACAGACTTCGAAAGCGGTTAGCGAGCCGAGTGATGCAGCGGAAGTTGAAGCTGATGCGATGGCGGATCGTGTCATGAGTGGCGAGGCCGTGAACGTCACACAAGCGCCCAACGCGACTTTGCATGCACTGAGTGATCTCGAAACGGGCCTATTAGCTGGTGGTTTGGCGGTGGCCGGAATCGGTGGAACTCTTCTAACTCTCTGGCTCTCAGGCGCCTTCGATGCTGAAAATTACAGCGCGCAGGAACTCACCGCATACCTCACCGTGCTCGCGACCACACGTCGCATAGAAGATGCACGGAACAGCGACAACAAGGCGCGTGACGTTGTGCGACACTGGCGCGCCGGAGAAGCGGGATTCAACATCGACAACGGCTTCAGTGTTCGTGGCGGTTCGTTGACCGGCGTCGAACTCAAGCGTTTGCTGATCAAAGAGATGCTTTCCGGCGTGACCGCCGGCGGTGACGAAGAAGCGATCCTGACGATCCTCGACAACACCGCGACGCCGGATTTGATTCAACTACTTGATCCGACCCAGGGCCTTTCTGTACAGGACATCGATCGCAAAGTCGATGGCGAGAACCACGAACGTTTCAATCAATTGCTCGAGAGACGCTTGCCGCGTACTGGTCCAAATGCCGCGCCGCAACGTCAGGGCACTGGACAGACGTGCACTGCTCGCCAGTCGTTGATGCTCGACTACGCTCGTCGCCGCGCAGTGGAAGAAGTTCAAAATGCGATCGACGTGTTGACTAACAACACTGCCGATGCAGCCGTGCAAAGGGCACTGGCGTGCCGGTTCCCGGGCGCGAATGCTACTCAAATCAACGACATTCGCGGCGTCTATGAACGGACGCTCGCGAAACTGCCGCGCCGTATTTATCACTGTGCGCCTGAAGGCGGCGAAGCCGAAATGGGCGGATTGGTGGTCACTGACTCAACCGGCGTCGAAGTCAGGATCGATTGTCTCGGCGAATACGCTCGTACTTATGGGACGAACCTCGGTACGTCAGCACAAACCACGATCGACGAGGTGTTTTTGTGTCCTGAGTTCTTCCGCCAACCGCCTGACGGGCAAGTATTGACAGTGATACATGAGTCGGTTCATGCGGCAGGACTGCTCGAGGATCCGAACTACACACCGCCGTGTGGAATCCCGCTGAGCACGGCGCTCATCAATCCTGACTCTTACGCATTTCTAGCTCATGAGCTGATGTCGATCACGCGTCGTGCGGCGGCAGCGGCGAGACAGCAGACTGGTCAATCGATCCAGCGCAAAGCTGAGAGCGAGGAGCGTCCTGACGAACTGCCCGAAATTGTCGACGATGTTTTGGACTCGCCGGGCCGGCCGCTTGATTCAGCGACACGCGCTGCGATGGAGCCACGCTTCAATCGCGATTTCGGCGGCGTTCGCGTGCACACTGATTCAACTGCCGCACAATCGGCGCGCGCCGTCAACGCTCATGCTTATACGGTTGGTCAGGATGTAGTTTTCGGCGCGGGCCAATACCAGCCTCAAACTGAAGAAGGCGCACACTTGCTGGCGCACGAACTCACACACGTGGTCCAACAATCGGCAAGTGGTCCAATGACGGCGCAGTCGTCGAAAGCGATCAGCGATCCGTCCGACGCCGCGGAAGTTGAGGCAGACAGCGTTGCTACGCAGGTGATTAGCGGCGAAGAAATCGTCCACGTGAATCAATCGCCGAGCGCGTCGTTGCATGCGCTCAACGATAGTGAAACAGGATGGCTGGTTGCGGGTGGAGTCGTGGCGGGCGGCGTGGCTGCCGGATTCATCGTTGCCGCAGCAATCGGCGCTTTTGACACCTCGCGATTCCGGAATTGCACGCCGGATCAGCAGGGCGTGGTCAATGGCGCGACCGACACTGCTCGCCAGTGGATCGACAATGCAGTCTCCGTAGTCGATCGGGTTATTGCAAATCCGCAAGAGGCGCCGTCATACGTAGTTAACCAACTTCGGTATCACTTCAAGATAACGCCATCTGACACCGATAACCTGAATCGCTTGCGACAAGGCCTGGCACAAATTCAGACCGGCTTTGGTGAGTTGCTGTTTGAATGCGACGCATCATGTGGAGAGACGGCTGACACAGCAACGGCTGCGCGCGTACCCGGGTTCTTCGGCGGCATAACATTGAGATACGGACGCATCCACGTCTGTCCGCGATTTTTCTCCGGTCCTCAGAATCCGGAGAACGTCCGCGCAGACGAGCGGCCTGAAACAATCGCGCATGAGATGGCCCATCGCTTTGTCGGCGCACGCGGAGATGTGTATCGCTGGGCGCACATGAACCAGTACTCCCGGCTCACTACGGACGAGGCGCTCGACAACGCAGACTCCTACGCTCAGTTTGCAAGGTTGCTTTTCAACATTGGCAACCAGGAAGCAGCCAGCGAGACTCCTGCGGAACCGGAAAGCACGCCCACGGCATCGACCGGTGCGAGCGCACAACGCAAAGCGATCGGATCGGGAAGAACACTTCAACGACGTGCGCGCCGGCAGTTGCAACGGCAACCGGCTCCGGACACGCAGGAACCAGCCCCTCCAACCGAAGCTGCGCCGGAAGTAAAGCAAGAGTCGGAAACAACACCGGAAACGCAACCGGCTCAGACCGGAGGAATACCGCAGCTCGATCTGACGAGTGGAATGAAAGGTCATCCCGCGCCGCCGGGTTGCATAGACTTTCTATGGGCCCGCGAATACCCGCGCATTCATCGTCTCGACACGATCTCGGTAGTAGCTCTAACTGCGAGGTCCGCAAGTGAGAAGAAAGCGGACATCGGCGCCGCACGGTTGAAGAACGGAGAGATGGGTGGCGCGCTCGGCGAACTCTGCGCTCGTTACGAAACGGTGCAGCATCCGTTCCGCGTGCGCTTCTACTTTCTGGACGTCGAGCCACGAACAAAAACAGGTGAAAAAATCAAAACACAGGACGCTCTCGCCAATAGCGTTCTCGGTGATCAGTTAGGCGCAACGCAGGAGCCGCGTTACCGGATTTATGTCGAACGAGAAATGAAAGAGGAAGGCAACTTCAGCGACATCGAGGCTCTCGACAAAGAATTGAAAGAGACGATCGATTACTGGAGCCAATCAGGCGCCTGGCGCGGCACGAAAAAAGGTTTCATTGTCGGTTCGATACTCGGTGGTTTGACTACGATTGGCGTCGGCATCGGTGTCGGAGCCGCGGTCGCGGGAGCCGGCGGTGGCCTGGGAGCGATCCTCGGTTTCGGCGCTTTGGCAGGCGTAGTTTCCGGCGGTTTGGTTTTTGGCGCTTCAGCGGGACTCGGAGCTCTGTTTGGTGAGACCGCTGGAACAGATCGTGGCACGAAGGCCCTCTCGAAAGAACGGATCAAAGAAGTTCAGACGTTTGTTGCGTTACTGAAAAAGACGGGTGAGGTTAAAGGCGACACGTTGACTTCGAAGCATGCCGACGATCTTGCGCGCGACGCAGTGACGTTGTGGATCGACAAGCCCGCGGAGTTGCCGTTGACGGTCAACGATCGTCGCTTGCTGATCAAGGCCATGATGGATGGGCCAACGTTGGACGACGACGAGCGCGCCATCATCAGGCTGATTGAAAATTGCGCTGACGCCGAGATCCTGCAACTGCTCGATCCCACAGTTGACGAAAAATCACGCGTCACGGTCCAGATGCTCGACGACGAGATTGACGGCGACGAGTGGAGGGAGACGAGGCAGATGTTGCAGGCGCGTTTCCCGACCCTCGGCTCGCCGAAAATAGATCGCGCCGGCACGGGTGGCGCGCCGCCCTGCGAGGGCGACCAGGCAATCATGATCCTCGCGGCGTATAAGCGAGCCACTGAGATCATGCCCATCGCGTCGCTGCGACTCCACGATTACCTCGCCGATCCGGACAAGCATAAAGGGGTGCTCGGCAAGATCCAGTGTTACTTCACCGGCGCGAAACGGGCGGACGTCCAGAAGATCAAAGATCTGTTTGACCGCATCCAGTTGCTCATTCCCTCGAGCCGGTACATCTGCCCGGGAAAGAAAGAGCTAACGATTCCGACACCTCCAGGTCCGGCCGTGGAGCAGTGTGGCGGCAGTGACGTTGCCTACACCGTAGCGTGGCATGTGGGGGGCGTGTATTCGGCGCACCCGGAGACTTATCTTTGCCCGCTGTTCTTCGACAATGGTCCTGTATATCAGGCCACGAGTGTGATTCATGAGTGGGTGCATCGTGCGATGCCTGAGACGGACATTGATAAATACGATCCCAAGTGTGACGGAATAGATCTCGCGACTGCGTTAGTAAATCCTGATTCTTATGCGCTGCTCGCACGCGACCTCGCCGAAGGGCTCTCTGAAAACGAAGTAGCAATGCCTCGTGTTTCCATCGGCAACTTCCGCAACAGCGGCGCGGTGACGCCGGAGAATCGATGTCTTAGTTGCCCGCAAATTCCGGCGCTCGGAGTCAATCCGGCCGAAGGTAACAACTTTATGGAGGTGAGCGGCGACATCACGGGACACCGGCCTGATGCGCTCTACGATTTCAAACGCACGAAGGAAGTCGCGATCTGGATGCGCCTGAAGGGGTCGTGGCAGTCGATCGATTATTCACCGCCGGGCACGCTCGACGATGCTTCATGGGCCGATGAAGACGTTGTTCCGAAAAACAATCGCATTTACAGCA
>DASUPZ010000293.1:0-4212 GCA_036280855.1 Pyrinomonadaceae bacterium
CTTTGGTCCAGACTCAGGGGTGCTTAACGTGGGACCAAAGCGGCGACAAGTCGCCGCACTCCAAGGAGGCGCGTTATTTCGTAAGAATTGTTTTTACCTGAGAGCGTTTGAGGAGGGTGACCATGCCGTTGCGCCGGTACCAGACGCCGTCTTTGGTGCGCCACACTTCATCCGCGTCGATCCTGCCGCCGCTTGTCAGCACGATCACGGGCTTGCCGCCTTGTCTCGTTCCAATGCCTGGACCACTTGTCGAAACAGGATCCGTGGTCGCACGTGAGTGCGACGCGGTAGTCGGAGCTATCGAAGGCTTGGCAGACGGTGAAGGTGACGGTGAAGGCGAGACGCTCGGCGACGGCGATGGGAGTGTGGGAACTACAGCTTCCGGAGAAGCTACAGGCGCGACTGTCGTTGAATTCTGCGTGGCCGCGGATGTTGTTCTCCGCTGGCTGACGCCGTAGTAGATCGCAAACACGAACAGGCCTGCCATCAGAACCACAGCAGCGACGACCGGCATGAGCCGGCGCTTCTTCGCCGGACGCGTAGCGGCGTCAATCGTGGCCTCATCCACAACTTCGAGCGGTGTCTTGTCGAAGTCGCATCTTTCGTCCGCGTCAGGATAGAGGAAGAGACATTGGGGGCAGCGCTTCATTTTGAGGATTACATAATCAGCAGGGTTTCAGAATTTGAACGGCTTCTTCAGAATGCGACCGGTCTTTTTCAGGATCGAATTGACCTTGTTGTCTTCTTTCTTTGGCTGCGGAGTTGGTTTTGGCTGAGCAGTGGCCGTGGTTTTGGTGGACGACTTCTTCGCAGGTGATTGTGTAGCTGCTGGTTTTGATTCAGGTGCGACGGCCGGCGCCGTTTGTTGTTCAGGAGTGGGTTCTGTAACCGCCGGAGCGGGTTCGGCGGGCGCAGGTGCGGAAATCGTCGTGGCGCTTACGGGCGCAGGCGCGCTGCGGCGTGTTGAAACGTAGTAAACCATCCCCAGCACGAGTGCGAGGACAAGGCTCGCAAACACCGGCATCGCGCGGTTCCGTCGTTGCTGCGTCCTGCCCGGCACAGCGGGAACAGTAGCGAGGGCGTGATGATTTGGCAGTGTTCGCGAATCCAGGACGAGCAAAACGCCATCCATGTCGCAGAGACTCTGGTCGTCTTCATAGATAAACTCACACTGCGGACATCTTTTCATGTGCGCTCTCCCGGAGTTTCGGCTGGTTTGCCTTGGGGCCTGCGGATGGTGGAAGTCGGAGTGAGTAGCTCTCCGCAGGGTTCAAGAGTACACCCAACGACACAGGATTGACAAGATTTTCAAGAATTCACCTGTAAATCCGGCCAATCCTGAAATCCTGTCTCAAACTTTGTACTTTTCCTTGAGTACCCGGGTGTGGTGAGCGACGTGGCCGGCGATTATGTAGGCGAGGGCGCGTACTGAAACCGGGCTGTCACTCGCGACTCCGCTGCGGCTCCACGCTTCCTTCGGAAGGCTCTCGAAAAACGAAATCGTCGATGATCGGAGCGATTTAAACTCATCAACCAACTTGTTCCACGGCGTCTCGTCCGCGTGTGCGGCCTGGACGGCCAGATCCTGCTCAAAACTCGGCAGCGCGTCCTGAAAACCGCGCGCGAACCAGAACGCGCGGAACGCAAAGAGCCGCTCGCCGTCGTTGACATGGTTCCAGAGCTCCCGGATCGTCCACTTCCCGGTCTCGTACGTTCCCATGCTCTTTTCTTCCGAAATCCCTTTCAGGAATTCCACTGTTTCATCCAGTTGCGACTTCATTGCGGCCACGATGTCATCGCTGGTTACGAGGTCGATGTATTTGAAATAGTAGGAAGCGGCTTCGTCGAGTTGTGGTCGTGTCATTTGGCTGCAAATCCTAACAAAAAACGGCAATTTTGTAACCAACGCGGCATGCCGCGTGTCTTATCTAACGCACAGAAAGGGATAGTAAAGGTATGAAGGTAACAAGGAAGAAATTTTCGATTTCGCAATTAGCAATCAGCTTTTTCGCAATGATGTTGCTGGCTGTGATGCCGGCGGTTGCCCTCGCGCAGGGTGCGAGCGATCCTCAACTCACAAAGCGTGTGCGACGTGAGTTGGTGACGCTTCCGTACTATGGCGTGTTCGACAATCTCGCCTATAGCATCAACGGCGGCACGGTAACTTTATATGGACAGGTGGTACGACCGACAACGCGTTCCGACGCGGAGCGCCGCGTGAAGCGACTCTCCGGCGTAAGCCGTGTTGTGAACAACATTAAGGTGTTACCGCTGTCGAGAATTGACGATGAGATTCGGGTCGCGACGTTTCGTTCAATAGCCAGCATGGGTGGGCTTCATCGCTACCTGCGCGGAGTAAACCCGTCGCTGCACATCATCGTTGATCGAGGCCACGTGACGCTCGAAGGCGTGGTTTCGCACAGTGGTGATAGAACACTTGCTTATCATGCGGCTAACCGCGTGTCAGGGGTGTTTTCGGTATCGAACAACCTGCGAGTCGAGGGTGAGGAACCCCGGTAATTTCTGGCGTCGCCTTGGAGTGCGCCGACTTGTCGGCGCTTTGGTCCCGCGTGAGCCTGCATTCCCTTGGTGGGACCAAAGCGGTGACGAGTCACCGCACTCCAAGGAGGCGTCCTTCGCTAGTATTTGACTTATTCCCATCAGAAACCAGAACATCATCACGACTTCAGCGTCCCCGTAGTTATAGTTCACTAAAGAACTCACCAGAAAAGCGGTAAGTGCGCCGAGCGTCCCCAGCAGGATGCCGTAAGAGTTTGTGTCGCTCGCGTCTTCGTATTCTCTTGCAGCGGACGAGAGCATCAACCAGAACGCGCCCACCATCCACAACCAGAGCAAAAGCATGGGCAAACCTCGATCGAAGGCGAGCTGCAACGGCGTCGAGTGCAAATGAAGAATGTCTTTACCGGGGAAACCCCACTCATTCCAGTGCAGTTTAATCGCGTCCATTCCATGTCCGAAGATCGGATGGACCGGAATTCGCGAAAGCCCGACACGTGCTATCTGCAGTCTCAACGATGAGCTCGGATCGCCGAGCAGCAAAGCGTTGCGGTCGCGAGTCTGCCACACGACCATCGCTCCGAACGCGATCACAAAGAAGAGGGTGAACGTAAACACCAACTTGTAAGCGCCGCGTAGCGAGCGCCATGCGATAACCGTTGCGCCAAGGACGAAAGCGACGATGACTGTTCTCATCGCAGTAAAAACGAGACCCATCGTCAACAACGACGCCGCGACGAGCGCAATTCTGAAGGTTCTGTTTGCGCCGTGGTTGCGGAGGTGAGCGAGCGCGATGCCGAGCGCAAGTAGTCCGATCATCTGCATCAACTCGGCAAACGTCTGGTAATGCCTGGTAAATCCGGAAGCGCGGAATCGATGGTTACGGTTGGAACCGGTTAGACCCGAATACTGACTGGCTACAATCCCCGGGCGCTCGACCTGCTCGCCACGCGAGATGAGCCCGATCGTCAACGGCGAACCTGCCGGCGTTTGTCGCAGGATCTCATCGATATCGCTAACCGAATAGACCCGCTCGCCCCCAACACGCCAGATCGTGTCGCCGGGCACGATTCCAACCTGTTGAAAAGGACTACCGGGTGCGATCGTCTCAACCACAACGCCACGTCCTCTAAACAGATCAAAAGCACTGTAAATCGCACCTGCACAACCGGAAACGATCAACAACCCCACGAGCACCATGATCGAGCGCCGGGTGAGCGTCGCCCGCGTTAAGTAAAACAAAAACACCGTCCAGGATGCGGTCAGCTTAGCGATACTGATCCGCGGTTCTTCGGAGAGTAGTGCGGAAAGAACAGTCCACACGAGAGACAACAAAATAACCAGGTCAAACTTTGATCGTCTCAGGCCGAGGTTCCCGGGGCTCCCGGTGCCGAGCGTTCTAATCAGCCATCCGCCTCCGGCGATGCCGACACCGATCGCGCTCGCGGCCACCGAATGAGGTGCGAATAAAACGTAGATTGCGAGTCCGCCGATGGCGATTTGTTGCCCCAGCTTTGCCAATTGAGACGGTTCGGCTTTGGTTGGAAATACCTGCGTTGACACCCTTTATTTACGCGTGTTAGCGTATCTCGCGGCTATTTGCCGGAGTTGCAAGTGGAGTTTTGACAAGCGCTTATCTCGGAATGGCATTGTCCCGCTGCCCGCTGCTACCATTAAAGCCGCCGACACCGTTTT
>DASUPZ010000294.1:0-4628 GCA_036280855.1 Pyrinomonadaceae bacterium
CTTTAGTACCGATCGCGCGCGATCGATAACAAAGCGGCGCCAGGCCGCCGCACTCCAAGGCGGCTGATACTTTCGAAAGATTACGTTTCAATGCTGATCGTCAATCAGGTTTAGCTTTGATGGTCAACGTCACTTCCGTCACCACGTCGTCAGTAACAGTCACTCGTTGTATCGTCGGGTCATTCATCCTGTTCGAGCCTGGTTGGAGAACGTAGACGCTGAGGCGGTAGTGCCCCGCAGCCAGGCCCTCGACAAAGAAGCGCCCGCGCGCGTCCAGTTCAGGGCGTGGTACCGAGCTCGATCGTTTCGGTTCCAGATTTTCTTCGAGAGGCCACAGCAAGAGATGTAGTTGCGAAGCCGGCGGCAGTTCTCCGTTCTCAACTCTCACCTGTCCACGAATAGCGCCCGTTAATTTCGAGTATTTGAGTACGACGCGAAGGCCGGCAACGTCCTCGCGTTCTTTCACGTTGAAAGCGTTTGGCTGCGGAATGCCGTTACGTTCGACACGTACGACTTCAAACTGCCTGCGCTCGGCGTTATAAACACAGAGCCAGAGATGAACAGGACCACTCCGCACGCCCTTGATTACGAAAGCCCCATCGTCAGCAATTAAATTCGACATGGAACTCCTGAAATTTTGCTCAATGCCTTCCGTCACGGCGCAAATTCGCACACCATTCAGCAGGCTGGGACTCTCATTACGGTCCAGCACCACTACACCCGACAAACTGCTGCCTTTGGGTGTCTTGATGACCAGGTTGGCGATGTCTCGATCAACCAGATCAAACGACACTGACGCTGGGGCTAGATGACTATCTACCGGCGCGGTGAAGATCGTATATCGTCCCGGTGTGAGATTTTCCAATCGAAATTCGCCCTTCGCGTTTGTAAGCTCGCCGCCCATGCTCCCCGAGCTGCTGCTTGACCCATCAGCCTGGTCAATCGTCTGTCTTACGCCATAGCTGACATTTGCTATCGGTTTTCCGGTTTCACCATCAACAACTTGCCCCGAGACTTTGAATGTTCCATCCATGGGACTGACAACGATGTTAACGTTATCCGTCTCACTTCCTTCTTTAACTTCGATGACTGTGGCCTTTGCACGATCAGTAACCGACGGATAAAACATCTCTTTATATGACTGTCGTGAGCCTCCGCTGAAGCCGGAACTGCCCACGACGACCTTGTACTTTCCGGGAGGTAAACCGAATGCTCTATAAACACCTCGATCGTCGGTGCTGTTTTCACCGGAATACAACCGGTCCATCACCTGACGACTAACGCCGCGCGGGAATTCTTCATGGACCGGCTCGATTCTCACGTGTTCACCGATGAGCGGTTCACCGTCAGCATTTGTGATTTTCCCCGTGATAACACCGCCGGGCACTAATGAAATATTGACGTCTTCGAGTTGCTCGCCTTCGGAAACGACCAAGGCCTGCGACTCATTTGAAGGTACTAGTGCAGCTGTGAGTGCGGAGATTTCATAATTGCCGGCGGGTAAGTTCGTGATGCGATAATTTCCTGCCTGATCGCTGCGCGCACGATAGCCTTTCACATTCGAAGAGCCACGGTCACGCGAATCGCTCGCCAACACCACAACGCCTGCAGCGGGTTTGCCTTTGATCGTTACTTTGCCGCTGATACTTGCGGTGGCAACTTTCTGCGGAACGGTTTGTGCCTGAACACAAACGCCGGCGTACAGGCTCAGGAGGATGCAGATGATTGTGTGGCGCGCTGAGGAAATCATGGTGAGTTACGCCTTTCGATTGATGACGCGCAATCATACCGCAGGTCCCGCGGATTTGCTGTGCAAAAAACGACCAGGTCCGGTTCTTGTAAATCTGCGACGCAGGTTAAAATCGCCGCCATGCCCCATTACATCGACTTAGACACCTGGCCGCGACGGCAAGTGTTTGAATTCTATCTTCCTTTCGACAAGCCATTCTTCAACGTCCGCACGCGTCTCGACATCACGAACCTCCTGAACGAGCTCAAGAAACGCGAACGCACCAGTATCGCCTTGACGTATCATTACTTCGCACTGCGCGCCGCAAACGAGATCGAGCCGTTTCGTTACCGGCTACGCCAGGGCAAAGTGCTGGTCCATGACGTGATCAACGGCGGCACAACGCTCATGCTGCCAAATGAAACATTCACGCTCGTCTACTTTGATTACAACCAAAGCTACTCCGAATTTATGAAAGGCGCGACACGCGCTGTAGAGGAAACACGAACGGGCGATGGCGCGTTCATGCCGAAACACGAAGACGATGCACGCATTCATTGCACGACGTTGCCGTGGATCGCGTTCACGAGTTTCTCGCACGCGCGCCGCTGGGGACGCGAGGATTCGGTTCCGAAGATCTCCTTCGGCAAGTTTATGAAAGAGAGCGAACGCACGCTCATGCCTTTTTCAGTTGAGGTCCATCATTCGTTGGTGGACGGACTGCACGTCGGCCGTTATCTTGAGCGAATGGAAGAGATGCTCGCAAAACCAGAAGCCTACCTCGATTAGCAAATGCGCAAACTCCTGATCGTCCTCGTGCTGCTCGTCGCTGTAGGCGCGTCCGTCGCTTACTTTCTTTTTCGACGCAAGCCGCTACCGACTCCTGCCGGGTGGAAAGCAAACGTCACGACGGTCGCAGGCGATGGTGCGCCCATCTTTCGCGACGGCGCTCAGTCCGGATTTTCAGATCCGTTTGGTGTGGCAGTCGCAATTGACGGAACGGTTTACGTCGCCGACGCCGGTGAGAGTAATCGCATCCGAAAGATCGCGCCCGATGGAAACGTCACGACACTCGCCGGCGGCAACGAAGGTTTCTCCGATGGACCAGCGACCGGCGCCTCTTTCAACACGCCTTCCGGCCTGGCGCTCGGACCTGATGGAAGTCTCTTCGTCGCCGACACTGGAAACAACCAGATTCGAAAGATCACTCGCGACGGCCAGGTCTCAACCGTAGCAGGAAACGGCAAGGCCGGTTACGCCGACGGTCCGGCATCGCAGGCACAGTTCAATGGGCCAATTGGTGTCGCAGTTGATAAAAGTGGCAACATTTTCGTGGCTGACGCTTACAACGATCGCATTCGCAGGATCAGCGCCGATGGCCACGTGAGCACGGTCGCAGGGCAGGGAATGCCGGGATACGCCGACGGCGATCGCAACACCGCGATGTTTGATACGCCGTGCGGGATTGTAGTTGCGAATGATTCGTTGATTGTTGCCGACACCGGCAACCATCGTCTGCGAAGGATCGCTCCCGATGGAAATGTCACTACGTTGCCAATGACCGATTTATCAAGACCAATCGGCCTCGCGCTCTCACACGACAACTTCCTTTACGTCACCGAACTCGATCGAAGTCGCGTCGTTCAAATCGCGCCCGACAATACGGCACGCGTAATCGCAGGGGATAACTCTGATGCCGTTGTGTTCAACCAGCCGGCAGGGATTGCTATCAGCCCGCGGAGCGATGAACCTCCGTTGCTTTACGTTGCAGACAGTGGCAACTACCTCGTCCGCAAGTTGGACCAGAACGCGGCCGGTTCCACGAGCGCCGCGGCCATGGATTCTTTTCCGCGCCTCACTAACGAAACGCTGGGCCAACAGTCGTTGCTGTGGCCAGTCGATCCGCAGCAACAGCCGCATGAAGTGGTCGCTACGATCGGCGAAGTTCGCGGCAGCTTCGACTCCGACGACAGCCGTCATCACCTTCACAGCGGGCTGGATGTGTTTGGCGCTTACGGAGAGGTTGTGCGGGCTGTGCGTTCGGAGACGGTCATTAGCCCACTTGCAAACTGGGCTTTTGGTTCGATCAACGAGGGGATTCGTGTCGGCGTCGTTTCGTACATCCACATTCACGTCGGACGAGACAAAGACGGAAAGATGTTTGACGACGCGCGGTTCATCCCCGTGAACGATGCCGAGCAAAAGCTCGCGCGCGTACGCGTGAAACGCGGCACGCGCTTTCGTCCGGGCGAGGCGGTCGGGACGATCAACCGGATGTATCACGTTCACATGAACATTGGTCCACCTGATGGTGAGATCAATCCGCTTTCGCTCTCGCCGGTTGGTTTCACTGACACTGTTGCTCCGTTGATTGAGAAAGACGGAATTCAACTGTTTGACGCTTCCGGAACTCGCTTAACTGAAAAGAACTCGGGTCGTTTGCTTGTGAGTGGTCAGGTGCGAATCGTCGTGGAGGCGTTTGATCGCAACAGCTTGAATGCCAGCCGGCGGAAGCTTGGTCTTTACAAGTTGGGTTACCAGGTTCTTAAAAGCGACGGCACGCCGGCGCCCGGTTTTGAGGAGCCGCGCATAAACATCGTGTTCAATCGTCTGCCGCCAGATCAGGAGGCGACGAAGGTTGCGTATGCAGCGGAGAGTGGGATTACTGTCTACGGAAGCAAGACGACGCGGTTCCTGTATGAAGTGACGAACACTGTACGGGACGGGCGTGCTGCGACAGGCGTGTGGGACACGACGCAGTTGCCGAAAGGCGATTACACGCTGCGCATCATTGCCGCTGATTTTTCAGGCAATGAAGCGCAAGAGGGAAGGGACCTTCCAATCACCGTAAAATAACGCGCCACCTTGGAGTGCGGCGGCCTGGCGCCGCTTTGTTATC
>DASUPZ010000295.1:0-7630 GCA_036280855.1 Pyrinomonadaceae bacterium
GGTGGTAGTTCACTTCGAATCGCGGCTCTTCCTCGACGCCGCGGTCCGCGCCGCAAATGTCCGATAGAAAATCAAACCGCGCTTCCGGCCACGTCTTCAAAAACGAACACATGTCGACGAGGTGCTCGCGCGGAACGATCAGCGTTAGTTCGCCGAATGCGACGACGACTTCACTGATCCATTCCGGATGTTCATGCTGCAACGCCGCCACAAACGGTGACGGCGCTGCTTCTGAACGTCTGGTTTGTTCTGGCGAGTGCTCGGTCTTTTCGGGCTCTGACTGCATCCTCTATCGCTGTCTCTACTCTCTATCTCTAAGAAGAACGCCGGCGTTCGTGTCTCGAAGCGATCGTGTAAGGCCGTGATTCCGGCAGCGCGTTGTGCAGTGCAGTCGATCCGTCGGTCACCGGCAGAGTTCCCGGCGGAACGGCTTCGCGCGCTTCTTCTTCGGGCACGTCTTTGCGATCGCGCACGCTCTCTTTCATCACCTTTTCCTGAAGCATCATCACCGCATGGATAAGCATCTCGGGTCGCGGCGGGCAGCCGGGAATGTAAACGTCGACCGGAACGATCTTGTCGACACCCTGGACGATCGCGTAGTTGTCAAAAACGCCACCCGACGTCGCGCACGCGCCCATCGAGATCACCCATTTCGGCTCCGGCATCTGGTCGTAAATTCGCCGCAACACTGGCGCCATCTTGCGGGACACTCGTCCCGAAACGATCATCACGTCAGCCTGACGCGGGCTTGCGCGAAACACTTCGGAGCCAAAGCGCGCGAGGTCGTTTCTGGATGATGTCGCGTTCATCATCTCGATCGCGCAACAGGCGAGTCCGAAGGTTGCGGGCCACAAGGATGACTTTCTCGCCCAGTTGATCAGCGAGTCGAGCCGGGTGGTCAACACCTCGGGTAAAGCTTCGGCAATTACGTTTTCCAAACCCATAAATCAACCTTTACGCTGCTGTACGTTGCTGCTCGACGCGTCGCGCTTCCATTTCGGCCAACAGCTTTGCCTCGGCTTCAGCTTCCCGGCGCGCCCTTTCACCCCAGTCGAATGCGCCCTTCTTCACGATGTAGATGTAGCCGACAAACAGCAGACCTACAAAGATCATCATCTCGATATACGCGAACCACCGCATCGCATCGCCTTGCGCGGCCATCGACTTGAATACCGCAGCCCAGGGCACAAGGAAGATGACTTCAATATCAAACAGGATGAAGATCATCGCGATGAGGTAGAACTTCACGGAGAAGCGTTCGCGGGCCGATCCGACGGGGTCCTTACCACACTCATAAGGCATTAGTTTCGTTCTGGTTCGCTTCCGTTGGCCTACAAACGTCGAGAGCACAACGTTGCCGACGGCGAAGCCGGCTGCGACTACGAACATCAGCAGAATCGGCAAGTAGTCGTAAAGACGAAACTCCATCAGGGCACACCCTCACCTGCCGCTGGTTGGTTCCGGTGAGAACCAATCATCTGCGGTCACTGTCACCCGATCCACGAGATTGAGAATCATTGTACAAGCGTGATGCTAGTCGAAGTGATCAAGGGTGTCAAGCAAGCTTTCCCGCGAGAATCGCGGGCGAAAAATGCTGATTGACCGTGAAAAAATGCTTGTGTTACCGTTCAGGAAAACCGCTCGATTGAGTGGTTGCAACCCGGCCTCCCGGACTGGAAGTTACACAATGATTTTCAAGAGCGTAAAGTCCTTGAACCAGTGATTACCGGATTCAACACCGACATCGAACATGATGGCGTCGTCTATCATGTGCAGACCGAGGACAAGGGGCTCGACACACCTATCATTCTTTCGCTGGTTTACACCGGCGGCACCATCCTCGCGAGCAAACGTTCACCGTATGAAGATCTCATCGCTGAAGGCTTCAGCGACGAGGCGCTCGCCGAGCGTCTGAAGCGCCAACACCGGCTGATCTGCGCCGCGATCCACTCGGGACGTATCGACGACTTAAAGAAAATGAGTGGCCGCCGTGTGACAGAAGCGGCGACTCCGGTGCACGAAGAGACTTTCGAACTCGAAATCGAGGAGACTGCGCCTGTATCCGCTCCGCCGGTTGAGGAAGCGTTTGAGATCGAATACTGGCCGATGACTCAGGAGTGGACGCCGCCTCCACCGCGCGAGGAAGTCGTAGCCACTGAGGATGAACCGGAGCAGCAGTTTGAATTCGTGGAGGAACCGGAAGAGGTTGTGGAGCCTCAACCGGAAGAGTTAGTCGATGAGGAAGTTCTCCCGGATGGCCTGGTCATCACTCTGCTCGATGACGAGGAGTTTTATTCAGGCCAGGTGTACACGTTGCGAGTTTTGGTGACTAATCGTGTGTCGGGTGACGAGCAGCCCCTCGCGAGTGTTGCGGTGTCGATCAAGATCCTCGGTACGACGTTCAGGCCGCTGATCTATTCTTTGAAGACGGAAAGCGATGGCGTGGGGACGGTCACCACGGAGATTCCGCAGTTCACGTCGGGACGCGCGGCAGTGCTGGTGCGCGCCGTGGCGAAAGATCAGGCTGCTGAGCTGCGCCGCATTATTCATCCGGCTCAATGAGGTTTCGAGAGTTTGCGCGTTTATATCAACGGCGAATCGAGAGAAGTCCAGGGCACGCCTACCTTAGCCGAGTTAATCACCCAGCTTGACCTGCCTGCCGCGCGCATTGCGGTCGAACTCAATCGCGAAGTTGTGCGTCGTAGTGATTGGGGTAACACTGCGCTACACGAGGACGACCGCATCGAGATTGTTCATTTTGTAGGAGGCGGAGTTCAGAGTTCAAGCTGAAGTTCAGAGTTCAAGCTTTAGCTTGCTCTTTAGGAGACGAAACGGCAACCTAAAGGTTGAACTCTGAACGGTTGAACTCTGAACAGTAAGGGATCGAAGATGTCAGATAAGAGTTTCGTCATTGCCGGGCGGACGTTTTCATCACGACTGATCATTGGCACGGGGAAGTACCGGAGTCATGACGAGATGCGCCGGGCGCATGATGCGTCGGGTGCTGAGATGGTGACGGTTGCCGTGAGGCGTGTGCCCCTCGATCGGAGTAGTGAATCGTTTCTTGATTATTTGAATCCGGCGCTTCAGATACTTCCGAACACTGCGGCCTGTTATTCCGCGGAAGATGCCATTCGAACTGCGCGTCTTGCACGCGAAGCTTTGCAAACTGATTTGATTAAGTTGGAAGTGATAGGCGATCAGACGACGCTGTTTCCCGATAACGAACAGACGCTCGAGGCTGCGCGCATCCTGGTTAAAGAAGGGTTCGTGGTGCTGCCGTACTTCAATGACGATCTGATCATGGCGAAGAAGTTGTTGGACGCCGGTTGTGCAGCGATCATGCCGCTCGCGGCGCCGATCGGGTCGGGACTGGGTGTGCAGAATCCTGCGAACCTGCGCATCATGCGCGAGCAGTTGCCGGATGCGACGATGATTGTCGATGCGGGTGTGGGGACTGCGAGTGATGCGGCGATTGCGATGGAACTCGGGGCTGATGGCGTGTTGATGAACACCGCGATCGCGGAAGCGCAGGATCCGGCGAAGATGGCGACGGCGATGAAGCTTGCGATTGAGGCTGGGAGATTAGCGTATGTCGCCGGGCGGATGACGAAACGGTTGTATGCCAGCGCGTCGAGTCCGTTGTCAGGGACCATTTGACAGGATTAACAAGATTTTCAAGATTTACATGATTTCAGAATCTTGTAAATCCTGCTAATCGTGTAAATCCTGTCCAATACTGATCCATATTTTTTCCTGTTCGCGCATCACTCGATCGCCGAGCGCGGTTGTTGAAATCGTCGGATATGCTCCGCCACGCACCTGCAAACAATTAGCCCCAATCAGCGCCTCGATATACTGCTGCAACTCATCCTCAGCCATGTTTTTGAGCAGCCCGTAAGTAGACAACTGGTTCAATCCTGCTCCTATAACCTGTTTCGAGGCGGATCCGCGCAACGTCAACACCAGCATCTTTCTTCCGAAACGTCCATTCATCCTCTTCGCACACGCAAGTATTTTGCGCACGCGTAACAGCTCATCATCAGTCAGCGGCCGTGCAGATGAATCCACTTCAGGCTCCGGCATCGGAGTCGCCGCACGCGGGCTACAGTTGCCGCACGTCCCGCACACGCGCTGGTGATTGCGATCGCCAAAGTAGTTGAGAATGTGAGCGCGATAACAGTAGTCCGTGTAGCAGAAGTCGATCATCGCGCGCAGCTTCCGGCGCTCGAGTTCGCCACGCTGCGATAAATCTCTGGGATTGACGCGAAGCTCCGTGGTCGGAACGGGGTCAAGCATCAGGATGCTGCGACTACCGCGATTTACCACGGGCGCCGTGCGTTGAATATGCCCCGCGCGTTCCAGCACGTGCAGCGCCGACTGCACCGCCATCTCGTTGCGCTCGCCTGTGCGACGCGCGATCTCAGCCGTCGAGAGCTCGATTCTTTTCAGTTCGGTCGATGCAAGCGAATCGTAAACCTGCTTGACGATGCTGATGTCCGGGTACGAGCCTTCGATGAAGAAGTCGTGAGTATTTTTGTCGGCATAGTTGAAAAGCAGAACGCACGTTGACGGCAGGCCGTCGCGTCCTGCGCGTCCAATCTCCTGGTAATAAGCCTCGATCGAACCCGGCATCTGGTAATGGACCACGAAGCGGATGTCAGGTTTGTCGATGCCCATGCCGAAGGCGTTGGTGGCGACGATCATCTGCGTGCGCCCGCTCATGAAGTCGTCCTGCGCCTTGATACGTATCGAGTCGGTCATGCCGGCGTGATAAGTCGAAACGCTGAGGCCGGCGCCTTTGAGTTTGTCGCCAACCTGTTCGACGGCTTTTCGTGTGGCAGCGTAAATGATTCCCGAGCCGCCGGTCGTCTTTGCGAGACGACGTATCTCGGCAATCTTCTGTTTTTCTCTTTCGGTATGTACCACCTCGATCGACAGGTTCGGACGATCGAACCCGCTGACAAAGGTTTCCGGCCTGTTGAGCCCCAACTGTTGAATAATGTCGGAGCGCACGTAAGGAGTTGCGGTCGCCGTGAGTGCAAGTGTTTGAACTCGACCGAGGGATTTAATGACATTGCGCAGGCGCAGGTAGTCAGGACGGAAGTCGTGACCCCAGGTTGAAATGCAGTGCGCTTCGTCGACCGCGAAGAGTGAAACCGGAACGGATTGCAGCGCCTCGGTAAAACGGCTGCTGCGAAAGCGTTCGGGCGCGATGTAAACGAGTTTATGCTCGCGACGCCGGAGGGAGTCGATGCGGGCGCGCTGCTCGGATTCTGAGATCGAGCTGTTGATGAAAGTGGCCGGCAGACCGCGTGCATGGAGTGCATCGACCTGATCTTTCATCAACGCGATCAATGGAGACACGACGAGCGTGACTCCGTCGAGGATCATCGCCGGCAGTTGATAACAGAGAGACTTGCCGCTGCCGGTCGGCATTACGACGACCGCATCTTTGCCCTCGAGAATCGATCCAATCACCTCGCGTTGGCCTTCACGAAAGTCGTCGAAGCCAAAGTGCTTTTGGAGCGAAGCGACTGCATCCGTGAGAGAGTGCATGCGCGAGTCTAGAAAATTTACGTCAGTTCGTGCAAATAACTTTTGCGTTGCTTGTGTTCCTTGGATTCGGCGGACCGGTGGCGAAGTTTGTTCCACAGCCATTCGCGGCGCGCAGGATCGCGTTTGTGTTACTCGCCGCAGGAGCGGGCGCGGTGCCTCTAAAGCAATTTGCCGTGCTTCCATAGCCGACGAGATCGACGATGTTCGGATCGTTCGGACACGCGCCTGACAGCGCGGTTGAGTTTCTGACGATTGCGACTTTCCCCGATCCGGCGGCCATAGCAATCATGCCGGTTGCGTCCGGCGCGGGCAGAGTGACGCCGTTATTGCCTCCGGATGCTTCCTGGACCAGGTAGTACTGTCCCGGTTGCAACGTCACAGAATTCAATGGTGTGACTGACCACGTCGATGCAGTTGCACTTGCGTACTGAACAGACCAGCCTGTGAGGCTGACAGGTGTTGTGCCGCTGTTGAAGATCTCGATGAAGTCGTTGCGGAAGGGTGCCCCTGAGTTTCCGCCGCCGCCGTAAATCTGGGTTACACGGATCTGCGCGGATTGTTGAACGGGATTTCCGCTGATCGGTACGCGGGCTTCGTTGCTTTGGATGTCGTCGGCGGTGACGACGAGTGTGGATTGGCCTGCGCCGCTCATTTCTGCGGGCACGAGCACGTGGATTTCGTCGAGGCCCGACAATCTCGCGGGAGTGACTGTTTCCACTATCACAGGCTTCCCGTCAATCGTGACGGAAACGTCCTTCGCGTGTGCTGCGCCGGTTGTAAAGATCGACAATCGAAGCTGCCCATCCGATGGATCGAACGGACCGACCGTCAGATCATCTGCATTCAAAACGATCGCATCGTTGCCCACCGTAAACACACCTGGCGCCCCACTCGAAACGTTCGCAGTTGCCTTCGAAGCAAACCCCTCCACATTCGTAACCACAAACTCCGCCATCCCACTCGACAACCCACCCGGCACAACAAACACAACCTCCTCGGGCGACACATAAAAAATCCGCGCCGATCGCCCATTGACCCTCACGACAGTTCCCGCAACCTCGAACGGCGGAGCCCCGTCCGAAAAATCCGTAAGATCCGCGGTTTCTGTTTTGAATGCCAGCGCGGTACCGCGAATACTTGCAATACTTCCCGGCGCAATCTGCGCCATCCTCGACGCCGCATTCAGTACCGTTGCTGATCCAAAATCTGCTCTCGGTGAAATTGACGCCACATAGATCTCGCTATTGTTGCTGACGCGTGGAAAGTTGAACGCCACGACCGTGCCGTCGAAGTTCAGCGACGAAACAACTTCAGCCGTCGCGGACGATGGCGCATTCGTGATCTGTTGCACCTGCCCAGTTGGAAGATCGATCAGATAGAGCTCAACGCTGCCATCACTCGTACCAACCACCCTGCGCCTCGTTGCAAACGCAACCCGCTTCCCATCGCCGCTGATCGTCGGTTGCAGATTTACGTCTACCGCTCTCGAACCCAACTGCGTTAGCTGTCGCACCGCATTCTCGCGAGCATCGAACATGAACACCTGCGTCTGATTCTCCCCAGTCGCGGCGGAATAGACCAGGCGCATGCCGTCATTGCTGACCGCACGCCCCTCCGTCAGCGATAACTCCGGCACATCAGAAGCAATCACACGTGTAGTTCCTGCTTCCAGCTCAATCAGCACGAGATCGCCATCGCGCTTGTAGTAAACACGCGAACCATCAGCACTGATCTTCGGACTTGTCGCACCGGGCTCGGCCGTCATCTGCCTAACACTCCGGTCCAACGTGTCATAAAGAAAGATCCCTCGATTAGACGAGAAAACCACGAGCCGCCCATCACCCGTCACGGACGGCTGAAAATTCCCGTCGCTGAGTCGCAAATCAATGGCGGCAGGCTGCGTGTGCGTCAGTTGTTTCAAGTTCGAACCATCAAACAGAAAAATTTCCGAATTTCGATCCGCATTCAATCCAACAAGATCTTCCGCAGACGCAAACACCACGATCTTTCCATCGCGTGATAACGCCGGCGATACCATCCGCGTGCTCGCGATATCGGTCAGAATCGCCCG
>DASUPZ010000296.1:0-3620 GCA_036280855.1 Pyrinomonadaceae bacterium
CCAATCACGTTTGCGTCCTGCGTGACGAGCAGCGCAGCACGATCGCATGAAAGCTCCGCCTTCCTGGCCCACGCCAGCAGTGCGGCTCGCATGCTCATCGTGAGTATCTCTTTAATGATAAACGTCAGGGGCGATGCGAGCACCGCACTCTTCGCGAGAAACTCGATCAAACGAGCAGCGGTCAGGTAAAGAACATGCTCGGCATGGATGTGACCCACTTCATGCGCCACGACTGCGAGCACCTCTTCGTCGCTCAGTCGTTCGATGAGCTGTGAATAGAGCACGATCACGGGCCGTTCGACGCCGCCGGTAAACGCGTTCACGATCGGATTCTGTTGCACAAACAGCTCGGGCATATCGACACCGAGCGTAGTGCACGCGATCTGGAGCTTTGCGTAGAGATCAGGACACTGCGTGGGTGTCACTTTCACCGCACTCGCAGTGAAGATCACGCGTATCGCCGACTCCCCTGTGACTGCGAGAAGTTTCTTCAACGCCGAATCGATGCCGGGGATCGCTCGGAGGGCAGCGAGTGCGCGGCGGTCGGCCGGATGGATGTACTGGTCCTTGTCGAGACTCGCAAACTTTTTATGTGCTGTGGCGGAGAGTGGCAAACGGCAACGGCCACAACGTGCCTCTCCATTCTCCGGTCGAACCTGGTTGCGCTGTCCGCAGTAGCGGCAGCGGATTGAGGGGAGGTTGTCGTTAATTAAGTTTTCGTTGTCTGCCATAGTTATTACTCACTTCCGGGCCGAATTATCCGTGAAATCCGTGGCCCAATCAATGTTTGAAATGCCTGATGCCGGTGAACACCATCGCCAATCCGTGTTCATTCGCGGCGGCGATGACTTCGTTGTCTTTTACCGACCCGCCCGGCTGTATCACCGCCGTAATTCCATGTCGTGCAGCCTCGTCGATGCCGTCGCGAAACGGGAAGAACGCATCGGACGCGAGCACGGAACCGTCAACCGGCAACTGCGCTCGCATCGCGCCGATCTTCACCGAATCGACACGCGACATCTGTCCTGCTCCGACGCCGACTGTCTGGTCCGCACGCGCGTAGACGATGGCGTTTGACTTCGTGTGCTTGCAAACGATCCACGCGAATAGCAACGCCTGAATCTCTTCTTCGCTGGGTTTCCGCTCGGTCACGACGTTGAGCTGCCCGCGATCGAGCTTGTGATCGTCAATTGTTTGCACCAGCACGCCGCCGCTGATCTGTTTGAATTCAACCGGCTGCGGTGTCGTTGAGCTCAGGCGGATTACACGCAGATTTTTCTTGCCTCGTAATGTATCGAGTGCTGCGTCGTCGTACTCCGGCGCGATCACGACTTCAGTGAAGATCTTCGTCACTTCCTGGGCCGCGGCAGCGTCGACTTTGCAGTTGAACGCGACGATCCCGCCAAACGCCGAAACCGGATCGGTCGCGAGTGCTTTCTGGTAGGCCTCGGCAGGTGTTTCACCGAGACCTACGCCCGCGGGGTTTGTGTGCTTGATGATCGCGCATGCAGTCTGTTCGAAATCGGTAACGAGTTGCCATGCGGCTTCGGCATCGACGTAGTTGTTGAATGACATCTCCTTGCCGGAAAGAACTTCAGCCTTCGCCATCCCACCCTCGACTGAAGTTTGGTAAAGGGCGGCTTTCTGGTGCGGGTTCTCGCCGTATCGCAGATCGGCGATCTTGTTCATGGTCCAACTCAGACGATCGGGCAAAGGATCTTTCGCGCCGGCCAGGTAAGCACTGACAGTCAGATCGTATTGGGCTGTTTGTTCGAATGCTTTTTGTGCAAGGCGATTTCTCGTGTCGAGCGTGAGAGCGCCTGAGTGTTCATTCAGTTCGTTAACGACTTCGGCATACTCATTCGGGGAAACAACGACGGCAACGTCAGCGGCGTTTTTTGCAGCGGAGCGGATCATTGCCGGACCGCCGATGTCGATCTGTTCGATGGCCTCTTCGCGTGTGACTCCTTCGCGCCTGATCGTCTCCGCGAATGGATAAAGATTTACGACGACGAGATCGATGGGTTGAATCTCATGTTTATTGAGTGCGGCGACGTGTTCGGGGTTGTCGCGAATGGCGAGTAGTCCACCATGCACGCGCGGATGAAGGGTTTTCACGCGTCCGTCCATCATTTCCGGAAAACCCGTGATGTCTGAGATGTCGCGCACGTTGAGGCCTGCGTCACGCAGAGTTTTTGCCGTACCGCCTGTGCTGATGATTTCGACGTTGAAGCGGCTGAGTTCCTGTGCAAACTCTACGATGCCGGTCTTATCGGAGACGCTGATGAGTGCTCGTCGAATAGGTCGAAGTTGAAGGGTCATATTAATCAATATCCGGGCGTCTCGCTGGAGTGCAGCGGCCTGGCGCCGCTTTCTTATTCGATCGCGCTTGATCGATACCAAAGCGGCGCCAGGCCGCCGCACTCCAAGGTTTACTTCCTTATAGAAGAATTCACAAAAAACTTCTGTGTGCGCTCGTAACCACGGTTGCCCACGGAGTATTCGATATCTTTGGGCTTTAGTGTCACTGAGAATTCATGCCTCTTGTTGTCGCGCGCTGATTCTGCGATATAGAACCCCAAAAGGTACTGGCTTTTCAAATCCTCTTCAATGGCCTGGAAGATTGGCGTCAAATCCTGCTGCGCCGGCATCAACGCCGACTTCGCGTCGCCAACCAGAAAATACTTTCCCCCTGTCTTCTCGGCGAGCTCGCGAAAACCTTTCGACGGGCGGCGCACCGCGAGCCGTCCATCGCGCGGCTCGAAGAGCGGCAAGTGGATCACGTAAAACGAGACACGTTTCTCTTGCGCGTTATTGATGACACTGTCAGCACTGGTTCGGCTGCGATTGTCGAGACCGTCGCTGATGAGCACGACGATGCGCCGCTCTGCGCGCACACGTGGCAGATCGTCGAACGCTTTCAATGCACTCGCGGCAGCGTCGAATATCGCCGTCCGTTGATCACGCGCTGCTCCAAACCTGAATGCCTCGCGTGCGCTGCTGAGATCTTTTGTGAAAGGAGTCGAGAGCGAAGCAGTGTCGGAAAAACGAAGAACCGCAACGCTGGACCGTTCGCCGAAGCGTGAGAAAAGAGCAAGCGCTGCTTCCTGCTGTTGCGAGATGATCTCACGCAGGCTTCCCGACTGGTCCAGGGCAAACAACAAAGCCACTCGATCGGCGCCTGGGGAAAAGTACAGACCCGACGTCGCCTGATCGGGATCTTTCAACAGTAGATCCTGATCGGTCAGTCCGGCGACTGCCTGGCCTTTTTTATCTCTGATGCGTACCGGAAAGAGAAGCAGGTCGGTACTGACGCGTACGACCTCATCTTCATCGATTTGTTGGGCTATAGCGTGTTTGACGCTGTAAGGAAAACAGACGAGTAGAAGAGCAAGTACAATCTGACGGAGCAGCGGCCGTGTGGCTAGATGGAAAAACGGCCGAAAAGCAGGATGCTCAGGAGCACGATGATTGTGATGACGATGATTTTTACCAGGCTCACGGCTGAATCCTCGGTCGTATTTTACGTCTAATGTTGCCATACGCCAATCGCCACGCGCCGGTTCTGGGAATTTAGCCACGCCTTGGAGTGCGGCGGCCTGGCGCCGCTTTGGTATCGA
>DASUPZ010000297.1:0-15735 GCA_036280855.1 Pyrinomonadaceae bacterium
AAATCCAGCTCGGATTCGGAAATAATCGCGCACGTCTTTGGTTGTGTTGTGTTAGCTTAGCGAGCTACGCCGGGTCCTGCTTTGAAGTCACCGGCCACCCCTCAATTAAAGGACAATTCAAATGACCGATTTCCCCTCAACCATCCGCGTTGGAATACTCGTTTATGAAGGTTTTGAACCAATTGACGTGTGGGGCTTCACCGAAGCTTTCGCCCAGGCACGTTTCATCGGAACAGGCTATCTGAATGCGCCCGCGTACCCGTTTGAAGTCCTGCTGATCTCAAACGACGACAGGCCCAACGGCGAACCATCCGCGGTTCCTGCTCCCGTAAAGAGTCAGAATGGTCCACGCGCGGCTCCGGACATGTTTCGCAACGATGCCCTCGAGCAGCCACTGGATGTGCTTATGATTCCCGGCGGGAACACCGGCCCCTTGCTGGATAAAAACAAACCTCAACAGGTGAAGGCTCTGATCGATTGGGTAAAGGCCATGGACCAGCGAGTTAAACTCATGACTTCAGTCTGCACCGGTTCTGCTGTTCTCGCGTATGCGGGCGTGCTTGATGGTAAACCAGCGACGACAAATCACCAGGCGTTCGGCTGGGTAGCACAGTTTGGACCACGTGTGCTGTGGGACAACGTTTCACGCTGGGTCGACGCAGGCCACTACGTAACTTCGGCCGGAGTTTCTGCTGGTACAGACATGGCCTTCTATCTGGTCCAGCGACTCGCTGGTAGAGCTGTAGCGGAAGCGGCGGCTCTGGCAGCGGAATACGATTGGCACCGCGACCCGCAGCAACCGATCTTTTACCCGGAGCAGGCAGCAGTACCAACGAGTGATAACAAAAGCTAGCGCGGCGTGATCTTTAGGCGGATATCTTTGACTTCTTTGTTGGTGGGCGCACGTCTGCGACTTTGGAAACTGTGAATTAGCCGCACCGAGACGCGGTTGTTGGCGATAACTTCCGGAGGCACAGGTACAACGTAGGTGCCCGCTTCATTACCGGCGCGAATGCCGTGAGGCGAGATGACACCCAATGTTCTACCTGTCTTCGTTTCGATCTCGATCTCGGCGCCGCTCGCAATCGCTCCGAGCTTCACCTCGAGCACCACTCCTTCGTTTGCACTCAGGTCGCGGGGCAGGACGAGTTCTACTACTCGTCCTGGCCCCGCCTGGATCGCAAGTGCAAAGTAAAACAAAGTCTCGACGAGGATAAACATTAAATTCACACTGATCTGACAATCGCCGATTTGATGATCGGAGTTCTCCCGCGCCCGTGCGCCGGTACGATGCGTATGTTTACCGTCGAGTTTACTGCTCCCAGATTCTGAAACGCCTGCGGCGATTTAGGTAAGGGAACGGCGAAGCGCGCTTCTGCGCCTGGATGCGCGTGGGACATATTGCCGAAGAAAGCGATAGTGCCCGCGTAATATGGACTGTTAACGTCCGCCGTAGTCACACCCGCCGGAGCATTGACGAGCACGTCAAACTCGCGTGTAGGCGAACTATCCGTTGGATGAGGGACCGAAATCTCGGCAACCAGCGACGCACCGCGTGGCTCCGCCAGATGTTCGCGTATTGAATTTGAAGGAACAGCAAGAGTCGCCGTGTTGGCCCTCACCACTCCTCTGATTCGCGCCTTAGAGCCTTTGTCATCCACTGCACTGGTCGTTGTCTCTATCAAATCATCTCCATAGCCAGGCTCGTACTTGTAGTCGAACCTTTGCATGCTGAAGACATCGATTGCGCGAGTCGTGCCGACGTACTCACCTCTGCCGTTGACGTAGAACAGAAACAGCTCGCCGTCGTACGCGGGTTTGTCCGCCGGGCTGGGCCCCCAGGGCAGTCCTCGGGCCTGTTGCTTACGTGTCCAGACGTCCCACAGGCGATCCATGTTCGAGTGGTGGAGAAAGAAGATCGGATCAACCGGCGAGAGAAAGTTTGTCATGTTGCCGTATGGACCAGGATCGATTGGACCAACACCGCCGATGTAGTTGTGTACTTTGTTATGCGGGTAACCTTCGAGAATTGAGAACGAGTTTGCGCCCGCCGGTGAGTTGTGTGACGGAGTCTTTGCGCTATTGAAGCTAAGCGAAACATCGGGGTTATAGAACTGTGTAGGAGCCAGCCCGGAGTCGATGATGAACTGCGATACAGCGTAGTTCGTCCTGGCGTCAAACCCTCGATTATCGCGTGAGAGATAGCGAGATCCGCACGTGATGGCATACGCCATATTTCCGGAAACGCCCTGCTTCAGGCTCGGACTGTATCCGCTTATGTCGTTCCACATCAGATCAAAGCTTGTGTAGCCGCGAGTGTTCAACTGGACGCGTTGTGCGGGGTTGAGACTGTTCCAGTAAGACATCATGGCCGGCTGGATGAACGAGGTGAACACTGAAAAATTTCTGGTATAGGGTTCGAAGCGCAGGTCAGTTGGAGTCAGCGGGCCATCGAACATACCCGTGGGAATCTCCGGTAGCCTGGTCCAGTCCCAATACGGAAAGGCGAAACTGCTGTCGCCGCTGATATTGCGAACTGTCTCTTCAAAGAAACCCATAAAGCCGCGATGCCACACGTAGAACCACCAGTTACCATGCGGACAGTCCATGATGTGGATGAAGGCATTGCGAAACCAGTTTTGCGGTTGAGTTGGGGGTAGTTTGAGCATCCTGTCGACAGCTACGGCGTAACTTTGTAATGCTTTTTGTCCGCCCGGGCTCATGACGTTGTAACGAGTGTATTTCGCTGTCTGCATCGGACTGATGAAGGCACGGCCGGTAAGTGGCAGCGAAGCGGCTCCTGCGGCAGCGGCGACACCTGTCTTCAGGAAATCGCGGCGCGTAAAGGGGGAAGTCGTTTTCGGCATCGTTTCTCCTGTGGGTTTGTAAGCGACCTTGTGAGGGTCGCTGGTGATTGAGGGTGAATAACCGTTAGCTTACGGAAATCGCCCGCACTCTACCCCCAAAGAAATCCACTGTCAACGGGAATTCGATTCGAATCTGCGGGATCCTTGCGCCATCTACGGCTGAAATTGTGTTGCACTTCTGAAACAGTTTGGTGAAGTACGGTTGGGAACATGTCGCGCATAGGAATGACACAAGGGGGTTGAGAAGGGATGAGTACCAGAGTTGATAATGACAATTCAAACATGATCAAGGATCCCGACGATTGGAAAACAGGCGACGAGGAAATGACCGGAGCGCAACGCTCCTATCTTCAGACGCTGGCAGAAGAAGCGGGTGAAGAAGTTGATTTAGATCTGACAAAAGCTGAGGCTTCCAAGAAAATCGACGAACTTCAGCAAAAGACCGGGCGCGGCGTCAACTAGATACGATTTTTAGTAGTGTCTTAGTTGAAGTTACGCCGAAGGCGTTCGCTAATTTCAGCCCAAGGTTGGAGCGCAGCGACAACCTTGGGATTAGATCACAGAATAGTGATTGAACCCTGAAAGGGTTCGCCACCTGCCTAACCCTTTCAGGGTTTGGTTGCGATTTCAACTTGTTTCCCAGGGTTCTCGCGAACGCTCGAACCCGGGGCTGAAATTAGCGAACGCCTTCGGCGTAATTTTCAAACTGGCTCTGTACGTTTTACCAGTTTCCGGCAGTGTCGCAGTTTTGTAATTTCTGGCTGCAATGCCCCTATTTAAAGCGGCTTTGTGTTTAGATAGTCGCTGAAGAGGTTGCACCAGGAATTACCTGTGACCACTGCCGATTTGTTGTTTAAAGGGAAGACGAATGAAATTGGAAGCACAGATTCAAGCCCATGCAGCGAGAGAACGGCTCGGCGTTAATTGGGCGAACGGAACTTTTCTTATCGTTTCGCATATTGCAGCGGTCGCCGCGCTCTTCTTCTGGAGCTGGCCGGCTGTAATCACGGGCGTTTTTCTTTACTGGGTGGGCGGAAGTCTCGGCATCGGCATGGGATATCACCGCTTACTTACCCATCGCGGTTACAAGGTGCCGAAACTGGTCGAGTACTTTCTGGCGGTCTGCGGGACGATCGCACTTGAGGGCGGGCCGATTCAGTGGGTAGTGACGCATCGCATACATCATGCGCACGCAGATCGCGCGGGCGATCCGCATACGCCGCGCGACGGTGGCTGGTGGGCGCACATGGGTTGGATACTCTGGGGCACGGCGCAGAATCACGACGAGGCCACGATCGCTCGCTACGCGCCCGATCTAGTGAAGGACCCCTTCTATCGTTGGCTGAATACCTTTTACTATGTTCCGCTTTTGATAGTAGGAACGCTGCTGTTTGTGTATGGAGGCTGGGGCGTGATGCTGTGGGGAGTTTTTCTCCGGACGATACTCGCCCTGCATGCAACATGGCTCGTCAACTCGGCCACTCATCTTTGGGGGAAGAAAAGATTTCAAACCAATGATGATTCACGCAACACCTGGTGGGTAGCGATAGTGACGTTCGGCGAGGGTTGGCACAACAACCATCACGCTCATCCGACGTCAGCGCAGCACGGTCTGCGTTGGTACGAGATCGATCTGAACTGGCTCGGTATTCGTGCCTTGCAGTTGCTCGGATTGGCCCACAGCATCAAGCGGCTGCGTTTTAATCGCGATGCCTCGGCGTGGCAACTTCGTGTAGATGACCGTTCTTGAAACCGAACGACTAATCCTGCGGCGGTTCAACGTTGACGATGCTGAGTTCATTCTAAAGCTCGTCAACGAACCGTCGTTTGTGCGTTATATCGGAGACAAGAAGGTTCGTAACGTCGAAGACGCACGGCAATACATCCTCATTGGTCCGGTTGCGAGTTACGAACGTAATCAGTTTGGTCTGAATCTGGTTGAACTCAGGGAAGCCCGCACGCCGATCGGCATGTGCGGGCTGCTCAAACGAGAAGAACTTTCCAGCCCGGATATCGGCTTCGCCTTCCTGCCTCAGTTTTGGAATAAAGGGTTCGCGTTCGAAGCAGCCACTGCGGTGTTGCAGGATGCGCGTGAACGACTGCGACTCCAACGTATCATGGCTATCACATCCCTCGATAACGACGCATCGATCAAGCTACTAGAACGGTTGGGATTCACGTTTGACAGTGTTATAACGTTGCCGGCAACTGGCGAGCAGGTAAAGTTATTTACCGTTGACGTCAGCTAACCTCTCGTTGAGTTCCGCGCAGGGGGGCCACTGAGGGCCACCCTATTAAAAGCCCACCGTTTGAAAGCGAGGTCGATATGAAGTGCTTACTCCTGCTTCTCATCGCACTAACCTGCTTTACGATCTCCTCAAGTTCAAAACCCGTTTGCCAGTGTGCCGAATATGACGTTCCTATCTGCGCCAGGTACTGGAGAGAAGATGCGGTCTTCGTGGGCCAACTGCGCGACATAACACCACCGGATCCGAATCCACCCGCAGGCACCTGGCCCATGGCAACGCTCCACTTCATTGTCGAGCAACCCTTTCGCGGGGTCACAACCGCCACCGTCGATGTCGGAACTGCTTCCGGAACAAGTTGCTCTATCCCGTTTGATAAGGGAAAGCGTTATTTAATTTACGCCCACCGCAACTCAGAGACGCAACAACTCTTTACTGGAATGTGTATGGGAGGTGGAGAAGTCGAGCATGTAGAAGAGGATTTGAAATACATTCGTTCGGTGATGCAGCAAGGCGTTACGGAATCTATCGTTGGGCGAGTTGTACGTGGGAAATATAAACCCGTAACCGGCGTTAAGGTTGAAGTGCAGAATGAAAATAAGACCTTTCAAACGACATCCGATGAAAACGGAAATTACTCGGTTTGGGTAACCGGCCCCGGCACGTATTCGGTAAAAGTGCTCGTGCCGTCGTCGGTAGCAGTTATGGCAACTCGCGAAGATCTACTCGACAGGCTGGAAACAACGGACGCGTTAACCACGATCGAATACAACGTTGAGCTCGGAAAGAGCCAATGCGATTACCGCCAGTTTGATACCTTTCCGGTCGATCTGCATGCGACGGCTGAAGTTTCCGGATTTGTGCTCACTGCTTCCGGCCGACCTGTTGATCAGGGATACGTTTATTTGCAGAGGGCGTCGGTTGCTGATCGCTCGGATTTCACGAAGATTGAAGCGGATGGATCTTTCAAGTTTGAGGGCGTTCCGGTTGGCGAGTTTCACCTCGTGCTCAATCCTCGAAACGAAGCGCCCGGCGAAAACGATCCGCCGTATGCGCGTACGTTTTATCCCAACGCTACAGACGTAAGTGGTGCAACGAAGATTGTAGTGACGGAAGGCGCGAAGCTCGAGAACCTTACGTTGCGTGTTGGAAGAGCCTTCAAAGCACGAACAGTGTCAGGCAAAGTGGTGTGGGAAAAAGGCGCTCCGGCTCCGGGCGCTCGCATTGCAATCTATAACGGCGATCAGTACGTGCGAGCAGTCGAGGCCGATAAAAAGGGATTGTTCAGCCTCAAGGTTTATGGTGATTTCAAATACAGCCTTAACGTAACCGTGTATGGTGAACCCCTTGGTGGAGCCGGCCCCGTTCCGATTACCGACAAGTCAACAAACGTGACGATCGTTGTGAAACCGCGTAGTTAGGTCCCAAACCGCTCGATGTTTTCCACCGTTGAGAACGAACGCGTCTGCATTCGATCGATGTAGAGCGTTCCGTTCAAGTGATCGATCTCGTGCTGCAGAATGCGCGCGTACCAGCCTTCGCCACGGAGCTTGATTGGTTCGCCTCGCTCGTTTAAGCAGTCTACGAGCACGCTTACACCACGACGAACGACCGCTACAAAGCCTTCCACGCTAAGACACCCTTCGAAGAAATCGACAGTTTTTTCCCCGACGATCTTCAGCTTCGGATTGATGATCACGTGGAATGGGATTGCCTCTCGCTGGCGTGCCTCGAGTTGCTCTGCGGAGGCATTTTTAAGGTATTCGACGCGGTCCTCGATAACCGCGAGCTGCAGTGATTCCCCAATTTGCGGAGCTGCAAGACCGACACCCGGCGCCGCACGCATCGTCTCGCGCATTTGCGCAATCAAACGTTGCGTCGACTCGCTCCTGATCTCATCAACAGACAGCTCCCTGGCAACCTTCCTCAATACCGGGTCGCCTGTCTGTACAATCTCCAGCGTCATATCGGCCTCTCGTCGCGAATCAATGACTGGTGAATTTGAATGGCCGCGCGCGCACCTTCGGCGGCGGCCACGACGGCCAGTTGCGAGTTCGGAGTGTTATCACCGGCTGCGTACACTCCCTCAACACTCGTTTGCCGCGTTCTATCTACCCAGATTAAACCCGATTCATCATCGATGCGACAGCCGAGTTTTTCATGAAAGTCAGTGGCGAGCTCGGTACCCAGATTGAAGAACAGCGCGTCGCATTCGAGTGGCTCACCCTCGGCAAAGACAACGCGCGCTAACTGCCTCGTTGACGTGTCGCCTTCTAACCCAACCACCGCTTCCGTGCGTACGGGTATATCAAAGTCAGCTAACTTTGCGCGATCGTCCGCGGAGATTTCATGATGATCGGTAAGCAAAGTTAGCCGCTTTGTCCAGGTGAGAAGCTTTCTGACGAAGGCTACCGAACTTTGGTTATGTGAGAGAACGGCGACACGTTTGTCTCTGACTTCATAACCATCGCAATCGGGGCAATGGTGCACACTTGTCCCATAAAACTCGTGAAACCCGGGACAGTCGGGAGTTAGGTCCCTGAGTCCCGTGGCGAGCAGCAATCGCCGCGCGTCAAAAGTTCGCGCTTCGGTTCCTTCAGAATCGACAAACACGCGAAAGTGTTCAGGCCCAAGGTTCTCGACGGCAGTTACACAGGCCTCGACGATCAACCCGCCGTGGACCGTCACTTCATCGCGGCCTTTAGCCAGAAGTTCGGCGGGACGGATTCCGTGATGCCCGAGAAACCCGTGCACGCCATGCGCATACTCGTTACGCGGGCTGTTGTGATGAAACGTAAGAGTTCGGCGAAGGTAGCGAGCCAGAAACAGCGATGCAGACAGGCCCGCCGGCCCCGCGCCGATGACGATACAGTCGTACAGATCATCCACCATTCAAGAGTTAACGACTTATCGCCGGCTCTTCTTCGATCCAGACTTCTTAGATCCTTTGGACCCGGATTTCTTGGATCCTTTTGATCCAGACTTCTTGGATCCTTTGGACCCTGATTTTTTGGATCCTTTAGAGCCTGATTTCTTGGAACTCTTCGTCGTGCCGCCCTTCTTGCTTCCGCCCTTCTTTGCCCCACTTTTCTTGGAGCCGGATTTCGAGGCGGTTTTTCTTGCGCCCGAAGCTCGACCTGAACTCTTACTCGCCGAAGCTCTGCCGCGGGAGCCCTGCTGCTTACGCGACTTTTCAGCTTGCAGAAGCTCTCCCAATTCCGCGAGTTCTTCTTCGCTCAAAACTTCCTGGGCCTTAGGGAAGAGTTCGTTCTCTTCTTCTTCGACGTGGTGTTCCACATTTTCCTGCAACACCTTGGCCTTCGCTTCCCACTCGTCGTTTGGCGTCCTGGCGCGGCTTAGTTCGCGTAGTAGTTTTTTGACCTGGGCGTGCTCTTCGTAGGCCTCGAGCGTTATATCGTGAGTCTCTTCGGGCTCTTCGACCGCCGGATAGAAGACCTTTTCTTCGATGTGAGCATGGAGTTCGAGTTCGGTTCTGATCTGATTGAAGACCTCTAACTTTTGCTTTCCACTGGCACTTTCTAATTGCTCAAAAAGCGCGGCCACGTTCTCGTGATCGGCTTTGAGTAAACTAAAGGCATCCATAGGTTCCCCCCTGTTCGTGTTGAGTGATGTCGTTCCCGTGTTTTCAAGCAAATGCAGGGCCGTTTTGTAGTATGGGAATACACTCGCAAACTCGGTAAGAATGCTGATTGGACCTGTATGCGCTTGGTACAACACTGCTCTCATTTTCATCGATATGGTCCACAGAGAGGGTGGATCAGGGCATCCTTTGAATATTTGAGATCACAATCGTAAATCCGCGGATATTCGTCTCTCAGTGGTTATCAGTGGCATCGACCATAGTCGCCACAAGATGATCCAATGCGGCGGCGGGGTCGTCGCACCGGCCGGTATGAACCGGGGAAGTTTGAATAACTGTACTGCGGGGCGCGACGAGCCAGTGAAAACGCTGCCGCTGCGGTAGTTGTCCAATAGACCCGGCGTCATCGCCACCGCGACAGATGGTTGGAATCGCGGCCAGATGGTTTCTAACCAGATCGAGGTCAACCGTCGAATCGATTGCCAGCAGGCGCGGCTCATTCAACCTGATCCGTGCCTCCAAAAACGACAGATCGGGACACGAGACGATCACGCCGGCGTTGATAAACTCTTCGCGGTCCACCTTTGGTACGACGCGGATGACAGCATAGTCATACCTGTATTTACCGGGCACGAATTGCCTCCTCAACGAAGTGGCGAGGCGCGTCGAGACGCCTCGCCAGGTAGTCGACGTAAGCTTGTCTGTGTTCCGTAGTCGTACTAAATGGGGAATTTTCCGTCATCCATTCGTCCGGTACGAGGTCGACGATTCCCTTGATTACGTCTGCAGTGATCACTGCCGTCATTGCCTGGTCGGCTGTTTCGAGTGCGTTCGCGAACGGGAGCAGGATGTGTTCCTTTATCAAACGGAATGGATCCTTGCTGCGCTGGTCCATGTCGGTCCAGGCATGATGAAAGTACAGGGCAGCGCCGTGATCGATCAACCAGAGCTTGCGGTGCCACATCAGCATGTTTGCATTTCGCGGCGTGCGGTCGACGTTGGTGACATAGGCGTCAAACCAGACGATCCGCGAGGCGAGGTCAGCATCGGGTTTGTCGGCCACGGGGTCAAACATGACGGAACCGGGGAGGTAATCGAGCCCGAGATTCAGCCCGCCGCTGGCGCGGATGAGGTCTTGTATTTCGGGATCGGGCTCGGTTTTCGCGATCTCCGGATCGAGTGAGACGAAGACAAGCTCGGGGACCGGCAATCCGGCCGCGCGGGCGAGTTCACCGGCGATTAATTCGGCGATTAGAGCCTTGGTCCCTTGCCCCGCGCCACGAAATTTCAGGACGTACATGCCATCGTCATCAGCTTCGATGATGGCCGGCAGTGAGCCACCTTCGCGGAGCGGCGTGACGTATCGTGTTGTATTTACGGTTCGCATTCCGGTGCAACGGGATCGTAAATCAGAATCATGTAAATCATGTCTAATCCTGAAATCCTGTGAAAACAATCGTCTGTGCCTATACCCTAAATCAGCTTCACAGGATTAACATGATTATCAGGATTAACATGATTTTTGTGCAAAGCCGGATAAACCCATTCAGTCAATCTTTCGGCATTTTGATCAGCCAGGCGGATACGGCCAGTATCGTTACTACTACAGTCAAGATGTAGAAGATCAACGCATAAGAGCCGGTGCGGCTGACCGTTTCGGCGAGGAGTAGGGGACCAAGGGCGGATGCGATTACTGTTAGCGCCTGTGCGGCGCCCTGGATTTTGCCGAGGTGTTTCCGGCCGTAGGCGGCGCTCCAGAAGCTGAAGAAGATGACGATCACGAAGCCGCCCGCAAGTCCCATCACCGCCGCATAGATCGCGACGTGTAGTTGCGTCGAGACGTGTGGTAGAGCGGCCAGCGAGCCTGCGAGCAGGACCATCGCAAGGGAGAGCAGACGGTTCATCTTCCACTTCGACGCTATCCAGCCGCCGAGAAAGTTCCCAACCAGCGAAGTCAACGCAACGATAACGAGGCTGCGATGGTAGGTCGAAGCGTCGAACTGGCGTTCAGCGAGAATAGACTCGTTGAAAAGCGCGATGCCGGAAGCGATCAGTCCATAAACCGCACTCGCTATTCCAAACACCCAGAAGCTCGGGGTTGCTAAAGCTTCGCGGAGCGTGTAATCCGCCGGCACTTCCTGACTGACTTCAGCGACAATTTCACCATCCGGATCTATGGAACAAGACTCGGGCGATCGCCGCACGAATAATATCGCCAGCGGCGCAAGCCCGACGAGCAGCGCGACGCCGGTAATCCACCACGCCGTGCGCCAACCGTTCGATAATACGATCGCGCCGATCAACGGAAACGCCAGCATGAAGCCGATGCTCAACGCGATCGTGTAGACCGCCATCGCAAGGTTCAGCCGGCGCACGAACCATTGCCCGACCATCGTGATGCTTACAACTGAGAGCGCGCTCTGGCCGAGTCCACGCGTCAACGTAATGAGGATCGCAACGGCGGCAACGTTGCTGGTCACGCTCATGCCAAAGACGACAGATGCCAACGAGATAGTGACGACCGTTAGCACAATCCTGCTGCCGAAACGATCGATCAGTCGACCCACGCCAACAGAGAAGAGCGCACCGATCAAAGTGGCCCAAAGGTTTATGCGGGCGAACTGGATGCGATCGATTTGGAGATCGCGGAGGAGTGGTTCGGTGATCAGTCCGAGCCCCTGAGTTCGGCCGGGTAGAGTTCCGACCATGGCAAGCGCGGCGATGAAGACGTGGACCCAGCCGTAGTAAAACGGGAGCGCGACAGGAGGTTGACGTATTTCAGTAGCCACAAAATCACAAAGCCGAAATCGAACGTTGGCGATTTATAAGAACCCAGCTCAGGCATAAGGTCAAACATACGAGAAGCCCCAGCCATCGCGTCAATCCATCTTTAAACACAACTGTCGCGTTGAAGATGATGAAGATCCAAAGGCTGTGCCAGCTTAGCGTTATCCACCACGCACGACGGCGATACGCAGTCAATCCTGCAAACCACCACCACGCGACATCGGCCATCCATAACATCGCAACCGCGTAGTTGATGAAAAGACCGCCGCCCCAGTTACTCCCAATCACCTCCGCCGTTTGGCGAGCGGTATCAACGTACGCCGCCGTATGACTCCACGCGTGATAAAAATGGAAGGCGAAAACGAAGTGCACCAGGAGCGCAGCACAGCCAACGGTCCATGCCAGCCGCACTCGCCGGTCGCCGGCGGATCGTTGCGAGCTTGCAAACACTACACACCCAATCGTGTAGGCCACGATCGAAATCCAAATGGTACTGCGCGTTAAGAATTCTCCCCGGCTCATCCTCGCCTCAGTGTCTTACCCGGCATCATTCGCAGCTTAAGTTGCCGTTTTAAAGTCCGGCAAGTACTTCTCAATCGGATCGTTAAGGCCTACCTTGCCCTCTTCAACTAAAATCATCACGCCGATGGCCGTTACGATCTTCGTCACAGACCTCACCTTCGATACTCCCTGACTCCGACTCGTCGCTGGAACTGCGAATATGAGTAGCGCCGCAATCGCCATGAAAGAGGTAATCGCCATTGCTCTTATTATCTCCACCACAAAATGTTCGAAAGTGGGATCGTATGTCCCGCAAGCGAAACGCCGGCAGTGACAATACACGCGGATTTCTTGTTTTCACACGTGGCACACGCTTTGAACCTGCGGCCACGGAAGTACTGCCAATAATCACCCTCGGAGTGCCTTACTGCTATGCACGACCTGATTTATTGCTTCCGCATGCTGCGTAAGCGGCCTTCATTTACTCTTGTTGCTCTCTTGACGCTCGCCCTCGCCATTGGCGCAAGCACAGCGCTCTTCAGCATCGTCAACGTCGTGGTGCTCAACCCGTTTCCTTACTCAGATCCTTCACGACTGTTTTTCGTTCGCCAGAGTTTGCCGAAGCTTGGCGTGCCCGACCAGCTTCGCTCTTCAGGACCGGAGTTTGTTGACTATACGAAGAGCGGAATGTTTGAACGTGTCGCCGCGTTTGAGCCTGTCAGTCGCAATCTAAGCGGCAGTGACGAGCCGGAGCGAGTTGCAGCAGCGAAAGTGTCGACTGACTTCTTCCCCATGCTTGGCGTAGAACCTCTGCTCGGTCGCACTATCGCGCCTAATGAACAAGGTCCGAACGGCCAGCGCGTGCTGGTGATCAGTTATGGACTCTGGCAACGGCGTTTTGCCGGCGACAACGCAGTGCTGGGCCAGCAGGTTTCACTCGACGACGAGCCTTTCACCATCATCGGCGTAATGCCTCAGCACTTCCGGTTTGATGAAGGACAAGCATGGTTCCCGTTTCCATTCGATTTAGCGGGAGGCCAGCGTGGCGCCCGCGCGTTTCAGATCCTTGCGCGCACAACACCCGGCACTACTGTAGACCAGGTGAATGCGGGGCTCACTAATCTCGCGCGACAAAACGAGCAGGACTTCGCTGGCGCAAACCAGGAATACGCAGGCCGAGGGCTCTACGTGCAGCCGCTTGCCGAATATTATCTTGGTCCAGTCCGTACAACGCTCTTCATATTGTTGGGTGCGGTCGGACTGGTCCTGCTCATCGCGTGCGCCAACATCGCAAACTTACTCCTCGCAAAATCGATGAGCCGTTCGCACGAAATCGCAATCCGAAATGCGATGGGCGCAAGTCGTGCGCGGATCATTCGTCAGATGCTTATCGAAAGCGCTGTGTTGGGTTTGCTCGGCGGCGTGCTCGGACTGCTGATCGCTTCATGGGGAACACGCGCGCTTGTAAGCCTGATTCCTACAGGCACAATTCCCGCCGGTCTTGATGTCACGATGAACGTGCAGGTACTCCTCTTCACGTTAGGCGTATCACTCGTAACCGCATTCATCTTTGGCCTGTGGCCCGCGATACATGGATCCAGAACGCAGACGCGCGAGGCCCTGCAATTAGCCAGTCAGCGAGCAACTGCGAGCACCGGAGTTCGGCGCGCACAGAGCATGCTGGTAGTTGCCGAAGTAAGCTTGTCGCTCATTCTCCTCGTAATGGCAGGTTTGATGATCCGGAGCTTTGCGAAGCTGACGAACATCGATCCCGGGATGAGCACTTCAAACGTCATGTCGATGCGAATCAATCGATCCCCGTCGAAGTCGAAAGACGGTTCTCAGAATGCAATCTTCTTTCAGAACGTAATCGATCGAGTGAAGACAGTGCCGGGAGTTGAAGCGGCTGGTGTTGCTTCGCACATGCCGTTTGTTTTCACGGAAGACTGGCCCCTCACGGTCGAGAGTTCCGCGAATGCGGGACTTGAAACGCAAAGCATCGACACTCGTACCGTAAGTGCCGACTACTTCTCAACCATGCAAATCCCGCTCGCCGGCGGGCAGGTTTTTTCCCGAGAGGATGGTCCTCAGGCGCCGCCGGTCGTGATCGTCAATCAGGCAATGGCCAATCGTTATTGGCCCAATCAGGATCCGCTCGGAAGAAGAATCAAGATCGGCGGCGCTGACTCGAAGAGCCCGTGGTTTACCGTTAAAGGAGTTGTCAAAGACTCGGCCCAACTAGCGCTCGACCAGGGAACCAGACCTGAAGTTTACTTTTCGATGGGTCAGATGGCGGGACGTTACCGGCGCATGAACCTCGCAGTACGCACGAATGTCGATCCGAGGAGCACATTGAGCGCGATCCAGGCGGCGATTCGCGAAGTCGACAAGGACCAACCCGTCTACCAGATTCAGACGATCGGTGAACTCATTCGCGAGTCGATTGCGACGCGACGTTTTGCGTTGACGATCCTGATCCTGTTTGCGGTGCTTGCCCTCGTGCTCGCGGTGTCGGGAATTTACGGTGTAATCTCTTACTCGGTTGCTCAGCGAACACAGGAGATTGGGATCAGGATGGCACTCGGCGCTAGTGCGAGAGACGTTCTGCGAATGGTGCTGGGCCAATTCATGCGACTGACGTTGGCAGGCGTGGCGCTGGGACTTGTTGCGGCGTACGCGTTGACGCGACTTATGTCGAGCCTGCTTTTTGGAGTGACCGCGACAGACCTCACGACATTTGTTTTGGTGTCGATCACTCTGTCGCTCGTTGCGTTGATCGCGTGTTTGATTCCTGCGAGACGAGCCACGAAAGTCAGTCCACTCGTGGCGTTGAGATACGAATAGGTCCTATTGGACCTATAGGACCTATTAAGATCATGGATTCGATAATCAAAGATATTCGCTATGGCGCGCGCGGATTATTGAAGCAACCGGGATTCACGCTCGTTGCCGCGATCACGCTGGCGCTGGGTATCGGTGCGAACACCGCGATATTCAGTGTTATCAATGCGCTCATTCTCAACCCACCAAACATCGCCGAAGCAGATCGTGTAGTCGCGCTCTGGCGGACAGCGAAAGACAAACAGAACAAGGGACCTGCGTCTTATCTCGACGTGCAGGAATGGCTCGCGCAGACGAACAGCTTCGAGTCGATCGCCGGTTACAAACGCAACCCGTTTACTTTGCTTGATGAACAGGCGGAACAAGTGCACGGCATGCGTGTCACTGCCGGCTTCCTTTCAGTGCTCAAGGTGAAACCGATGCTGGGCCGCGACTTTCACAGCGAGGAAGAAAAGCGTGGGGCCAAAGATGTGGTCATCATCAGCCATCAGCTCTGGCAAAAGCGATTGGGTGGCGTTGAGAGTGCAGTCGGCCAACAGCTTACCCTCGATGGTAAGTCGTTCACCATAATCGGGATCCTTCCGCGCGACTTCCAGTTTCCACTCTCAAAAAATTCATCTGAACTTCTGACCACAGTTGCCGGTGAAGGCCGAAACCTGGACGAGCGTGGCGCGCAGGTTTTGCTGACTTTGGGTCGTTTGAAACAAGGCGTCACGTTGACACAAGCGCAAGCGGATTTAACCAACGTCGCGGCCAATCTCGAGCCACAGTATCCACAGTACTGGCGCAACACTATCGTTTATCCCGTGCCGGCAGGTGAGGAGCTTGTCGGTGCCGAAGTCCGTCGCGGATTGTGGGTGTTGCTGGGCGCTGTGATTTTCCTTTTGCTCAT